>NZ_RZRT01000032.1:0-72576 GCF_003998295.1 Mesorhizobium sp. M7A.F.Ca.US.011.01.1.1 | reverse complement strand
GGGGAGATGGCCGGCAGGGCAGAGGGGGGTGCCTAGCGCGATGCTATCCCCTTCCCACCCCCCCGTTCCCTCCCACTATCTCAAAATGCCGCATGCCGAGAAAGGCCTCGCCGTCGGCCTGTTCGGCGGCTCGTTCAATCCGCCGCATGCCGGCCACGCGCTGGTCGCCGAGATTGCGCTCAGACGCCTGGCGCTCGACCAGCTGTGGTGGATGGTGACGCCGGGCAATCCGCTGAAGAACACCAGGGAATTGGCGCCGCTGGGCGAGCGGCTGCAGCTGTCGGAGCAGATCGCCAAGAACCCGAAGATCAAGGTCACCGCTTTCGAAGCCACCCATCATGTCCGCTACACCGCCGACACGCTGGCGCTGGTCAAGGCGCGCAATCCCGGTGTCGACTTCGTCTGGATCATGGGCGCCGACAGTTTGCGCGATTTCCATCGCTGGCAGCGCTGGCGCGAGATTGTCATGACTTTCCCGATCGCCGTCATCGACCGTCCGGGGGCGACGCTGTCGTTCCTGTCCTCGGTCGTCGCCAAGACCTTCGACTATGCCCGCGTCGACGAAGGCGATGCGCCGCGGCTTGCCCGCATGAAGGCGCCGGCCTGGACCTTCATCCACGGCCCGCGCTCGTCGCTGTCATCGAGCGCGATCCGCAAGCTGGCGAAGGGGTGAGCCCGCCCGTCCGCCCATGTCGCTTTTATCGCTCCCTTTGCCAGTTTCATGGGCAATCCTGAGCAGGCATGTCGATTCCCAGGAAAATCCGCAGCGAAGCCGAGCAGGGCGCCGAGCCCACACCGCTGATCGCGATTGCCAGCGTCATCGTGTCGATGGCGCTGATTGCCGTCGGCAACGGGCTGATGTTTGCCTATATCCCGGTCCGGCTCGGCGCCGAGGGTTTCGATCCGACCTGGGCCGGGCTGATCATCACCGGACTTTCGGCCGGCGGGCTCGCCGGCTGCATCCTGACCGGGCCGCTGGTGCGAAGGGTCGGCCATGCCCGTGCCTTCATGGTGTTGTCGGCGCTGATCGCACTGGCCAACGCCGCTGTCGGCGCCGGGGTCCATCCGCTGCTGTGGATAGCCGCCCGCGCGCTCTACGGCTTTGCCATCTGCGGCCTGTTCATCGTCGCGCAGAGTTGGCTGAACGACGCCGTTGCCAACGCCATCCGCGGCCGGGTGATGGCTTTCTTCTACGTCGCCTATGTCGCCGGGCTCGGCGTCGGCTACGCGACGCTGGCGCTGGTCGATATCAGGACAGCGGATGCGCCGCTGATCGGCATCGTCTTCACGGCGCTATCGATCCTCCCCGTCGGGATGACCAAACTTGCCCAGCCGCCGGCACCGCAGGCGGCCTCGGTGGCGCTGCGCCGGGCCTGGCGGGTTTCACCGGTCGGCGTCGCCGGCATGCTTGCGGTCGGCGGCCTGTCGATGTCGATTGCTGGCTTTGCGCCGATCCACGCCACGGCCAAGGGCTACAGCCAGGCCGATGTGGCGCTGCTGCTTTCGGCGATGCCTCTCGGCACGCTGATCCTGCAGATCCCGCTTGGCTGGATTTCCGACCGAACCGACCGTCGCTATGTGCTGATCGCCGCATCCGCGCTCGCCATGGTTGCCGGCCTGTTTGCGCTCGGGTTCGATGGCGGCGCGTTGGCCGCGTTGGTTGTGATCTATATCGTGTGGGACGGCGCCTCGGAATCGATCTATTCGCTGGCCAGCGCACATGCCGCCGACCGCGCCGGCAAGGACGACATGGTGGCGCTGTCCAGTTCGCTTTTGTTTGCCTGGTCGCTGTCGGGTTTCGTCGTGCCCGGCATCGTGACGGCGCTTTCAGCCGTCTTCGGAACGCAGGCTTTCATCTATGTGGCTGTTCTCATCGCCGCAGCCTTCTGCCTGTTCGTGCTTTTGCGCGTGTTCACGACGCGTGCGGTCCCGGTCGGTGAAACCGGCAGTTTCGCACCGATGACGGCGCAGGCGCCGTTGCCGGTTGAACTTGCCTTCGCACCGGACGATGAGGGCCGGCACTGAGCCAACCGCCTATTGTCGACGGGCTTCGGGTTGGGGCGCTTCCGGTGGCGGCAGCGGGATCGATATGCCTTCGCTATCGAATTCCTGTTTGGCGCGCTTGGTGAGATCGGTCTGGGTGGCGAAGAAGTCCGCCGACGAAGTCCAATAGCGCAAGGCAATCGAAACAGTGCTGTCGCCCAATGTCGAGACGAAAGCGATCGGTGCCGGCTCACGCTTGATCCGCCGCTCGGCCGCGGCAATGGCAAGCAAGGTCTTCTGCGCCCTGTCGATGTCGTTCCAGGAGCCGATGCTGAGTATGATGTCGCTGCGGCGTACGCCGTTGCGCGAAAAGTTGCGCACCGGCTGGTTCCATAGCGTCGAGTTGGGCGCCAATATGTAGACCCCGTCGGCGGTCCTGAGCTTGGTCGCGAACAGACCGATCTCCTCGATCGTGCCGGCGATCGAACCGACCTCGACGGATTCGCCGATGCGGAACGGCCGCAGCGCCAGAAGCATGATGCCGGCGGCGATGTTCTGCAGCGTGCCCTGCAACGCCAGGCCGATGGCGAGGCCAATGGCACCGATCGCGGCAATGATCGAGGCCGTCTGCACGCCGAACTGGCCGAGCACCATGATGGTGACGAGGATCAGGATGGCGTAGCGGACGATCTTCGAGAAGAAATGCCGCAACGTCGCGTCGAAACCATGGATATGGCCGAGACCAGCGAAGATCGAACGTTCGGCAAGACCGGCGACGATGTAGCCGACAATCAAGAGGATGACGGCACCGATGGCCGAGAAGGAGTACGAAACAATCAGCGTGCTCAGTTGGGCGAGGCCAGCCTGGACGCTGAGAAAAGCGTTTTGCGGGTCGATCGGCATGGGGGAAATCCGGTTGGTCGGTGAGCCGATAACCCATGCGGGCGGTGAGGGTTCCGATCTTTTCCGGCGTGCGGCGGAACCACAAGAGCGACAATACGTTCGTGCGAGGCAGGGTCCCGTCTTGAAACTGTCAGGGAACTCTGCCTATCTAAGTGGTGTCACCTGCTTCAAGGGGTGATTTGGTTGTTCTTGCTGCGAAAGGAAATACACTGAGAACAGCACTGCGGAAGAAGGCCGATATCATGCCTTCGCCGGCCAGGATCAGCGTAGACGACGCCGTGTCCCGCGCCATCAAGACAGTCCTTGCCAGTCTGGAAGACTCCAAGGCCGAAAACATTGTCTCCATCGACATCCAGGGGAAATCGAGCCTCGGCGACTACATGGTCGTCGCTTCGGGCCGATCGCACCGTCATGTCGCGGCTGTCGCCGATCATCTTCTCAAAGCGATCAAGGATGCCGGTCTCGGCACCGCGCGCGTCGAGGGGCTATCCGGCGCCGACTGGGTCCTGATCGATTCTGGCGACATCATCGTCCATGTCTTCCGCCCCGAAGTCCGCGAATTCTACAATCTCGAAAAGATGTGGCAGGCGCCGGACCTCGAGGAAGAAACGCTCCACTAAGTCGTTCGCGCGGCTTACAAGGCGAGGATGAAGATATCAGTTCATGCCGTGGGCCGGATGAAAGCCGGCCCCGAAAAGCTGCTGGCCGACCGCTATTTCGAGCGTTTCGCCAAGAGCGGCCCGGTAGTGGGGCTTGAATTTGGCGGCATTGCCGAGATTGCCGAGGGGCGCGGCCAGACCGCCAACGAGCGGCGGCGTGAGGAAGGCCAGAAACTGCAGACGCAGTTGCAGCCCGGAACCGCTTTGATCCTCCTTGACGAACGCGGCAAAAGCTTTTCCTCGGAAGATTTCGCCGGGCGCCTCGGCCTGTTGCGTGACGGTGGCCGCAAGGCGTTGGTCATCGCCATCGGCGGCGCCGACGGCCACGATCAGTCGCTGCGCGACCAGGCCGAACTGGTGATGTCGTTCGGATTGCTGACATGGCCGCATCAACTGGTGCGCGTGATGCTGGGAGAGCAGCTTTATCGTGTGGCCACCATCCTTTCGGGACATCCCTACCATCGCTCGTAAACCGGTGAATTGGTGCGACACACCCGGATTTCCGCCCCAATGCCGAGGCAAGATTGCATCGAGTGGGCGGTTTCGAACATGGTTGATTGTTCGTTAACGAAGCCACGCATAGAGTCGGGCTTCAATGTCTGAAGACAGCAAATCAAGAACGGGCTCCTGGCGCGCGCGCTGCGGCATCGCGGCGGCGGTACTTGTGCTGTCGCTGCATGCGGGGCGAGCGGAAAACACGCTCGACATGGCTCCCGATCCGGATCAGAGCCGGGCCGAATATGAACGGGTCTCGAAGGAGATCACGCTGTCGTCGGAACGATTGGCCAAACTCTCCGCCGACATCGCGACGATCAAGAAGGATCACGCCTCGATCACCGCCGCATTGATCCAGTCGGCGATGACCGAGCAGAAGCTCGGCCAGGACATCGAGGACATCGGCGCCCGGCTGGAAGGACTGAAGGGCCAGGAACAGAAGATCCGCGCCTCGCTGATGGCGCGGCGCGACGTTCTGGCCGAAGTGCTGGGCGCGTTGCAGCGCATGGGCCTCAACCCGCCGCCGGCGATCCTGGTCAAGCCCGAGGACGCGCTGTCGTCGGTGCGCAGCGCCATCCTGCTCGGCGCGGTGGTACCCGAACTGCGCCAGCAGACCGATAGCCTGCTGGCCGACCTTAAGGAACAGACCAGGATTACGGCGTCGATCGAGGCCGAACGGGCGCGGCTGACGGCGGCGGTCGGCGACCAGACGGCGGAAAAGAAGCGGCTCGGCATGCTGCTGGAGGCCAAGCAGAAGCTCGAAGCCGACACGCAAACGCAAATGGCCGCGGAAAAGCAGCGATCCGAAGCGCTGGCGGCCAAGGCCGGCAGCCTGAAAGAGTTGATCGCCTCGCTCGAAGCGCAGGCCGACAAGAACCGCAAGGCCGCCGATGCGGCCAAGGCCGCCGAGCAGAAGACGGCGGATCGCGACAACACATCTGCGCCGGCGGAATTGGCGTCGCTGCCGGTGCCGGAAGGCAACCAACTTGCCGCCGCGGCACCCTTTTCAGCCTTGCAAGGACAGATCGCGCTGCCGGTGACCGGCCGCATCAAACGGCGATACGGCGCCGATGACGGTAACGGCGCGGTGATGCTTGGCGACATGGTTGCGACACAATCGGGAGCCATCGTTACCGCGCCGGCGGATGGAAATGTGCTTTATGCGGGGCCGTTTCGCTCTTATGGTCAACTCTTGATCCTGAACGCAGGCGACGGCTATCATGTCGTTTTGGCGGGGATGAGCAGAATCAGCGTCGCGACCGGTCAATCAGTGCTTGCAGGAGAGCCGATCGGTGCGATGGGAGAGGCCCGGGTGGCGAGCACCTCGGTTTCGAAGAATGGAAATGCCACGCCGGAACTCTATGTCGAGTTCCGCAAGGATGGAAAACCCGTCGATCCGGCCCCATGGTGGGCGGACCGTTTTTCTGGAAGGACGTGAATAATGCGGAAACTGTCGCTTCTGTTTGCCGGTGCGCTGATGGGCGCGTCCGCCATGAGCCTGGTCTATGGCGCACCCGGCTCGGCGGCGAACGCTGCAGGGTCGGAGACCTACAAGCAACTGGCGATCTTCGGCGATATCTTCGAGCGGGTGCGGGCACAGTATGTGACACCGCCCGACGACAAGTCGCTGGTCGAGAACGCCATCAACGGCATGCTGGCCTCGCTTGACCCGCACTCCTCCTACATGAATGCCGAGCAGGCGCAGGATATGCGCGTCCAGACCAAGGGCGAGTTCGGCGGCCTCGGCATCGAAGTCACCATGGAGAACGATCTGGTCAAGGTGATCACGCCGATCGACGACACACCGGCCGCCAAGGCAGGCGTGCTGGCCGGCGACTACATCGCCAAGATCGATGGCGAAGAAGTTCGCGGCCTGACCCTCAACGATGCGGTCGACAAGATGCGCGGCCTGGTCAACACGCCGATCAAGCTGACCATCCTGCGCCAGGGCGCCGACAAGCCGATCGAACTGACGGTCGTGCGCGACATCATCAAGGTCAAGGCGGTCAAGTTCCGGGTCGAGAACGACATCGGCTACATGAAGATCACCTCCTTCACCGAAAAGACCTATGACGACCTCGAGAACGCCATCGACACCATCAAGAAGCAGATTCCCGACGACAAGCTGAAGGGCTACGTTCTGGATCTCCGCCTCAATCCGGGTGGCCTGCTCGATCAGGCGGTGAGCGTGTCCGATGCCTTCCTCAACCGCGGCGAGATCGTTTCGACGCGTGGCCGCGACCCCAAGGACGTCACCCGCTTCGACGCCAAGCCCAAGCAGGTCGACGACATCAACGGCAAGCCGATGATCGTCCTGGTCAATGGCGGTTCGGCCAGTGCCTCGGAAATCGTCGCCGGCGCGCTGCAGGACCTGCGCCGCGTCACGGTGGTCGGCACGCAGTCCTTCGGCAAGGGTTCGGTGCAGACCATCATTCCGCTCGGCGAGAATGGTGCGCTCAGGCTGACGACGGCGCTCTATTACACGCCGTCCGGCAAGTCGATCCAGGGCAAGGGCATCACGCCCGACATCAAGGTCGACCAGCCGCTGCCGCCGGAACTACAGGGCAGGGACCTGACGCGCGGCGAATCCGACCTCAAGGGCCATATCAAGGGCGCCGATGAGAGCACGACCGGTTCGGGCTCGGCAGCTTATGTGCCGCCGGATCCGAAAGACGATCTGCAGCTCATCTATGCCGAGCAGCTGCTGCGCGGCCAGAAGACCGATCCGGCCTTCCCGCCCAATCCGCAAAAGGCGGTTCTCAACCAGTAAGGATCTGGAGCGGCCGCGCGCCGCTCCATCTTTCTGTTTGAGCCTGATGGAAGCAATGCGATGCTGCCGGGACCGAAAGGTTCCGGCAGTTTGATTCGGGGGGTGAGGCAATGCTCCCGAGACATGGCGCGGGGTGCGCCGGGATTGATGAATTCGCGCATGTCCTTTCGAAGCGGCTTCGCCTTCGGAGCCATGCGCCCGGGGATTAGGCTTGGCTGACATCGGCAAGGACATCGAACGCCCGCTCGGACAGGCAGTCCGGCCGCCGCGCGCCGCCGGCAAGCTCAGCGGCGGTGCGATCATGGCGACCGTGGCCGTGCTGGCGGTGGCAGGCGTCTCCGGCGCGATCGCGCTCAGGGAAAAGCCGTTTCGAAAGCCGCAAGAGGTTGCCGTTTCAACACCGAAAGTGACCGCGGCCGCCGAGCCTGCCGCCGCGCCGCCTGCATTGGCCCCGGCGGCACCGAAGCCGGAGGCGCCGGTCAAATCAGGCGGGCCGCAGATCATCCATGTGCAGACGGAGGAGGGCGATGGGCCGCCCAAGGCAGCGATCGTCATTCGCGATCCGTCGACCATCGGCCAGAACCTGAAGATCGCGCACATTCCAGACAAGGCGCTGATCGAAGCCAGCGAGACCGGGCCTTTGCCGGTGCGCGCCGCCGATGGCAGGCGGCCGTTCGACGTCTATGCGCGGCCCTGGTCGGGCGGGCGCGGCGCACGGGTGGCGATCGTCATCGGCGGGCTTTCGGTTTCGCAGACCGGCACCCAGGCGGCCATCGCCAAGCTGCCGGCGGAAGTGACGCTGGCTTTCGCGCCGCAAGGCAACAGCATCGGCCGCTGGATGCAGGCAGCCAGGCAGAGCGGCCACGAGATCGTCATGCAGGTGCCGCTCGAACCGTTCGACTATCCCAAGGTCAATCCGGGACGCAACACGCTGACGGTGGCGGCGAGCGCGGATGAGAACCTGAAAAGCCTGCACTGGGCGCTGTCGCGGACGACCAACTACACCGGCGTCATGAACTATATGGGCGCCCGCTTTTCCGCCGACGCGGCGGCGATGGAGCCGTTCATCGCCGAGCTCGGCAAACGCGGCCTCGCCTATATCGATGACGGCTCGTCGGCTCGCAGCCTGGCGCCGGACCTGGCGCTCAGGGATGGCGTGCCCTTCGTCTCCGGCGACATGGCGATCGATGCCGTGCAGGATCGCGGCGAAATCCTGAAGAAGCTCGACAGCCTGGAGGCGACCGCGCGGGCCAAAGGCACTGCCGTCGGCATCGGTTCGGCCTTCGACCTGACGGTCGATACCGTGTCGTCCTGGGTGGTCGAAGCCAAGAAGCGCGGCATCGAGATCGTGCCGATTTCAGCGGTGGCCATTGACCCCCAAAAAGGCTAACAGCCGTCTTGATAATTCTACTCCGGCGGGCATCTGGCGACGTTTTCTGCGCTTCCGGTGCTCACGTACTTTAAGTACGCTCCGCTCCGGGTCTCGAAACCGCTCGCCACCTGCCTCACCGGAGCGAATTCTCAAAACGGCTGGACCCCATCACGCATGGCTAAAAAGATCGACCGCGAAACGCTGCCTTACCGTCCCTGTGTCGGGCTGATGATCCTCAATGCCCAGGGCCTGGTCTGGGTCGGGCACCGGATTGCCGAACCGGACAGCGAATTTGCCGGCACGACGCAGCTCTGGCAGATGCCGCAAGGCGGTATCGACAAGGGCGAGGAGCCGCTGCAGGCGGCCGAGCGCGAACTCTATGAGGAGACCGGCATGCGAGGCGTCTCGCTGCTGGCCGAGGCGCCGGACTGGATCAACTATGATTTGCCGGACCATCTCGTCGGCATCGCCTTCAAGGGCCGGTATCGCGGCCAGACGCAGAAATGGTTCGCCTTTCGCTTCCACGGCGACGTCAGCGAGATCCAGATCAACCCGCCGCCGGGTGGCCACACCGCCGAGTTCGACGAATGGGCATGGCGGCCTATGCAGGATTTGCCCGACTTGATCGTGCCGTTCAAGCGCCATGTCTATGAGGATGTGGTGGCGGCGTTCCGGCATCTGGTGCAATAGCCGCTATACAACAACCGCGGTTGCCGCGCCGGCCCGGCGGTCCTATTGATGTATCCACTACCACGCGAAGGGTCGCCATGAACGACGCCCCCCAAAAGCCGCCGCCAGAAGAGGTCACCGCCACAAGCGAAGTGGCGGCTGGGGCCATCCTCACCATCGATCTCGGTGCAATCCGTGAAAACTACCGGCGGCTGAAAGCGCGGTTGGGCGATGTTGCCTGCGCTGGTGTGCTCAAGGCGGACGGCTACGGCGTTGGCGCCGGCCAGGTCGGGGCGGCGCTGATGCGCGAAGGCTGCGATGTCTTCTTCGTTGCGCTTCTGGGCGAAGGCGTGGCCCTGCGCCGCTCGCTTGGTCCGGGCCCTGCCATTTTCGTGTTGAACGGCATTCCGTCCGGTGCTGAGACGGACGCCGTGGCAGCGGACGTTTGCGCCGTCATCAACAGCCCGGAACAATTGGCGGCCTGGCGTCTGGCGGCTCGCCGCGCCGGCCGAAAACTGCCGGCCGCGATCCAGGTCGACAGCGGCATGTCGCGGCTCGGCATGGCGCCCCGGGATGTGGAGCGCGTTGCCGCCGATCCGCAGGCCTTCGACGGCATCGACATCCGGTTCGTGATGAGTCATCTGGCCTGCGCCGACGAGCCGGAGAACCCGGCCAATGAGCGGCAGCGGCTGGCATTCGAGCGGCTGCGCAAGATGCTGCCGGAGGCGCCGGCATCGCTGACCAATTCCTCCGGCATCTTTCTTGGGGAGCGCTTTCACTACGATCTCGCCCGCCCGGGTGCCGCCCTCTACGGCATCAATCCGACGCCGGCCAAGCCCAATCCGATGCTGCCGGTGGTGCGGCTTCAGGCAAAGGTGGCACAGACGCGCAGCGTCGAAAAGGGCGCCGGCGTCGGCTATGGCCACACCTATCATGCGCAAGGCCCGCTCAGGCTGGCGACGATTTCGTTCGGCTACGCGGATGGCTGGCAACGCCGCGCCGCGTCCGCCGCTTGGTTCGAGGGGGTGCGGCTGCCTTTCCTCGGGCGGGTGTCGATGGATTCGATCATTCTCGACATTTCCGCCCTGCCGGCCGGCAGGCTGCGCGAGGGTGATCTCGTCGAACTGCTCGGTCCCTCGCAAAGTGTCGACGACGCTGCCGGCCATGCCGGCACCATCGGCTACGAGATTCTGACCAGCCTCGGCTCGCGCTTCCATCGGCGCTATGTCGGCGGTTGAGCGGTTTGGCCACGCTTGACAAGCGGACGCCTGTCGGCAAGGCTCCTTGCATGAGCAACCCAGCTTATATCAGAACCTTGTTCAGGGTCTGCCCGATCGCGGGATCGTAGCCCCGGCGCGGTCGCCTTTTGGCGTTCGTCCGAACCGGGGCATTTCTACCTGACATCATCAACTCGAGCCAGACAGCTTCGCGGCTGCCGGCTTTTCATCAAGCCACCGTTTGTGCGGGGGCAGGCGCGCGTCTGTTCGATGCGCCAACTCATGAGGTTTGCCATGCAACATGCAACAGGATTGCGTCCACCGAGCCGGGTCAGCGATGCCGACCACCACAGGCTCACGGGCCTGGCGCGGGCGTCGCTCGACCGCGTGCCCGAGACGGCCGAAGAACTGCTTTCAGAGATGGACCGTGCCGTCGTGACGGCAGCGGCTTTCATGCCGGCCAACGTGGTGCGGATGGGTTCGACAGTGACAATCCGCAACGATGGCGGCCACACTCAGCGCATCACGCTGGTCTATCCCGGCGAAGCAGACATCAGTGAAAACAGGATCTCGGTGCTGACGCCGATGGGGACGGCGCTTATCGGCGCGTCGATCGGGCAGACAGTGTGCTGGAGCAGCCGTGGCGGCCGGGAACTGTCGGCGACCATTGAAGCGGTCGATGCGCCGGCCTGCGGGCGGGAAGGGTCCTGATCATGGAGACGGCGATGACAGGCGCGAATTTCCGGCTGACGACAAAGGACTTCGCCGTCCTCGAGATCATGTTGGAGCGTCGGCGGGCTTTCGCGGATCCGATTGTTCCAATGCTTGAAGACAAGCTTTCCAAAGCCGAGGTCGTCGCGATCGATTCGGTCGGATCCGATATCGTGACGCTGAACAGCAGGCTGGTGTTTCGTGTCGATGCCGGCCCTGCCCAGACCCGGACCCTGGTGCAGAACGAGGTGCGCGGTCCGGTCGGCTCCAGCCTGTCGATCATGACAAGGCGAGGGCTTTGCATGCTCGGCATGGCCGAGGGTCAGACTGCATGGATCGAACAGGCCGACGGCAGGCGGGAGTCGGTCCTGATCGCGACCGTGCTCTACCAGCCGGAGGCCGCGCGGCGTGCCGTCAGGGAGAGATCCCAAGCCGAGGCGCGACGGCCGCATGGGCTCACCCTCGTCTACAGCGCCGCAGCCGATTGGCGGCCCCTTGGCGAGCGGGCCGGAATGCGGCAGACAGGGGATGACGACCCCGGTCCCACGGCGGCGTGAACAGGCAACACTGCACGATCCCGAAAGTCGGCATCGATTTTCGCCGGGGATCGTGCGCAAATCGGAATGCGGCCGCGTCCAGGCGTCCTCAAGGACGTGCGGCGGCAAGGAGTGAACGATGAAGATCATGGTGCTGGGCGGCGGCGTCATCGGAGTGACCACGGCGTACTTTCTTGCCGAGGCCGGCCACGAGGTGACGGTTCTCGACCGCCAGAAAGGCCCGGCGCTGGAAACCAGCTTCGCCAATGCCGGCGAGATTTCGCCCGGCTACGCCTCGCCCTGGGCCGGACCCGGCATTCCGCTGAAGGCGATCAAATGGCTGCTGATGAAGCATGGCCCGCTGGTGGTGCGGCCGGCCTTCGATCCGCATATGTGGACATGGCTGATCAAGATGCTGCGCAACTGCACGGCCGAGCGCTATGCGATCAACAAGGCGCGCATGGTTCCGCTCGCCGAATACAGCCGCGACACGCTGAAGGCGCTGCGCGAAGCGACCGGCATTGCCTATGACGAGCGTACCCAGGGCACGCTGCAATTGTTCCGTACGCAAAAGCAGCTCGACGGCACCGGCGGCGATGTCGAGGTGCTGAAGAAGTATGGCGTGCCTTACGAGATCCTCGACCAGGACGGTTGCATCGCGGCTGAGCCTGGCCTTGCCGGGGTGCGCGAAAAGTTCGTCGGCGGCCTCAGGCTGCCGCACGACGAGACCGGCGACTGCAAGATGTTCACCGACAGGCTGGCCGAACTCTGTGTGGCCCGCGGCGTCAAGTTCGAATACGACGTGACGATCTGGCGCGTCATCCGCAGCCGCAACCGCATCGCCAATCTCAGCACCAGCAAAGGCTGGAAGACCGCCGACGCCTATGTGATGGCGCTGGGCAGTTATTCGGCAGGGTTCATGCGCAGGGTGAAGCGGCCGATCCCTGTCTATCCGGTCAAGGGCTATTCGATCACCGTGCCGATCAAGGATGCCGCCGCGGCACCGGTGTCGACGGTGATGGACGAGACCTACAAGGTGGCGATCACCCGGCTCGGCGACCGCATCCGGGTTGGCGGTACGGCCGAGATTTCCGGCTTCGACCTTCGGCTGCACGAATCGCGGCGGCGCACGCTGGAACACTCGGTCGGCGATCTCTTTCCGGGCGCCGGCGCGATGCGGGACGCGACGTTCTGGTGCGGGCTGCGGCCGATGACGCCGGATGGTCCGCCGCTGATCGGCCGCACCGAGCTCTCCAATCTCTATCTCAACACCGGCCACGGCACGCTTGGCTGGACCATGGCCTGCGGCTCGGGCAAGGTTCTGGCCGACATCATCTCCAGCCGGGTGCCCGACATCGACGTTCGTGACCTCGCGCAGGAGCGCTATCTACGATAGAGGGTCAGAACGCCTGCCGGACCCAGTCCTCGTCGAAAAGCAGCCGGTAAGCCCACGGGATCGTTACATTGGTGGCGACCGGATTGGAGTGGGCGACATAGTCGTCATAGATCGGCTTCATCCTGGCGTAGAAGGCCGGATCGAGCACCATCATGCCGTTCTCACTGTCGTGGAAGAAGCTGCGGTTGTTGAGATTGACCGACGAGATGGCGACCAACCTTTCGTCGATCATCATGATCTTGGAATGCAGCACCACGTCAGGCGCCTTGAACTCGCGGATGTTGATGCGGTCGCCATATTTCTCGACGAACAGCTTATTGAGCGCGGTGAGAAACTTGCCGCCGATATCGCCCTTGAGATCGATACGGCCGACAATGTCGATCCTGACGCCGCGGGCGAGCGCCCGGTCAACAGCCTGGGCAAGCTTGGGCGTCAGGTTGAGGTAGGGATTGACGATCTGGATATGGTGCTGGGCGGCGTCGACCAGCTCGACGAAATAGTCCTCCAGCGCATGGCCATCCTCGTAAGGCACCGAAATGAAGTGCCGCGCCGTGCCTGACGGGCGGGCGCCGGCGGACCGGACCGGAATGGAGAAGGGACGCGCCAGATTGGTGTCGGCGTCGCGCAGCCACACCGTCGAAAGATGCGCGGCGAGCGTTTCGACCGTGGCCGGATCGGCGAATTCGATGTCGAAGTCGCTCCAGTTCGAATAGTAGTTCAGCGAGAACCCGTCGGTCTTGCCGTATTGCTCAAGGTCTGGATAGCGCGACAGATCGATCGGCTGGTGGAACAGGAAGCCGTCATGGATGTTGCGGCCGCCGATGATGGCGCGCGAGCGCCCGGGATCGTCGGCAAGCGTCGCCAGCATCTTGACGTGATGGACCTTGTGCAGTTGTGAGATCTGCTCGTCGATCGGCGCGCCCCGGTCCGCCCGCCAGCGATATTCCTGCAATTCGACATTGGGGAATTCGGCGGCCAGCCGGTGCAGCATGGCGTCGTCCTTGTCGCGCTCCAGCACGTCGGTGACCATGATGCGCACCTTGGTGCCGAGGGCCGCATGATGACGGATCAGCCGTTCGATGATGCGGCCGGAGAAGTCGGCCTTGAACTCCAGCGACGACAGATAGATCAGCTTCAGTTTTGGGGCCTGGGAAAAGTCGAGCGGCAGCTCCGGGTCGCCCTTGTCGATGGCGCTGTCGGATAGCGGCGCTCCCATCAGCGCTTCGACCTTGGCGTTGAAGCCGTCGCGCGACTTGCGCAGCAGACGCGGCTTTCCGATCGGCAAGGCACAGGTCTGCGAGAGCCAGCGGCTGGCATAGAAGGCCCGGCTGAGAGGATCGAGACCGGTTGGGTCTGGCATCGGGCAACGCTCGTAGCGGCTGTCGAAGGCGGCGAGAGCCGGATCGGCGGTCTCTTCGCGCTGGATGGTGAGCGGCGCGCCGGCCGGGGCAAGGCTGGAGCGGATCCTTGCCGTGCAGCGGTTCAGGCTCTCGCTTGGAAACAGGCTGACCGTGTCGTCCTCGCCGGCCAGGCGAAAGCGGAATGCCGTGCCCGTGGCGATGGTGCGTGAACCGACGCCGGCACGGATTGCCAGCGTGCCGTCGCAGGCGCCCTCGATCTCGGCCGGTTGCTTGCCGGCCTGGCGCAGCACGATCTCGACGCTGCGTGCCTGCAGGCCGGAGAAATCGAAGACCCTGGGCACTGAGGGCCGCGCCGCCGCATCGATGTAGAGCGTTTGCCGCGACACCCGCCAGCGTCCTTCGAAATGACCCTCGCCGCTGCCGGCGCCGGCTGGCGGCAGATGCATTTCTGCGACCGGCCCGGCCAGTTGTTGCAGTCTCCGGTAGGTCTCCTGGAAATCGCCGTTGTGGATCTCATGGCGGTCATGGCCGAAAGGGCCGGTGCCGTTGGCGCGGTCCATGGCGCCAAGCTGATGGCGGGCGAGCAGCGCCAGAAAGCGTTTTTCGTAGTCGCTGGTGCCGGCGTCACCGAAAAACTGTGCGGCGGCGATCCGCGGCCCAGCTGTCTCGGCGGAGCGCGCGGGTCGCGCGCAAGCGCTCTGACCTTGCAGGAGATCGCAGGCATTGCGGCCAGCGACGGCACAGCCGGCAAGGACAGCCAGCCCGAACAGAGCGATGGCGATGGATGCGTGACCCTTCACCCGGCCGCTCCGGTCTTCAGGGCGCTCAATTGCGCGGGATCGCGCGGCGGCATGAAGCCCTGCGGGAAGACCTTGCAGACGGGAATGGCGAAGGTGGCGATCAACAGTTCGGCCTCGCCGCGCATCTTGCGTGGCGTTGTCTTGTCGTCGCGGATCGCTTTCGCCGAGGCGACCAGGGCGCCGTCGCAGTCGCAATGGTTGTGGCGGGCGATGTAGCAGGCGTCATGCGCCTGGCAGGCCGCATCGAGGCGGTCGGCCGGCCGGGCCGATAGATCGCCGGTGCGGGTGCCAGGGCCGCAATAATTGCCGAAGACGAAAGGCGAAGGCCGCGCCATGGCGTAGCGGATCGGCTTGGGCAGTTCGGCTTCCGGGACCTTCGTCCACGGATTGGCGCAAGCGGAAACGAAAAGCAGCGGCAGGATGGCAAGAACGGCTCGCATGTCTATCCGCGCCAGCTTTCTGAAAGTGTCCCTGCGCGCGGCGTCCGCCCACAGCCGGCGACCGCACGCCTGATGCCACACTGGCCGGTTTTGTGGCAAGGAAAAGGCGGCACGGCTAAAGCGCATCGCGTTTGATCGGATTCATGCGATGCGCTTTAGCGTCTTTGTTTTATGCATGTCGTTCTCTCAAAACCGAGATCGCTTTTGGGCGACATGCATCAGACAAACAGGTTTCGCTCCCGCTCCACCACCTTGGTTATAAAGCTGGCGACGATCTGGACGCGGCGCAGCGGCCTGACCGATTCGTGATAGACCAGCCAGTAGGCACGGCGGATCGGCGCGACCACATCGACGGATACCAATTCCGGCATCGAGCGGGCGACGAAGGTGTGCAGGATGCCGATGCCGGCGCCCGAGCGCACCGCTTCGGCCTGGCCGAGCGCCGAGGAGATGGCGAAGCTGGTGCGCCAATCGCCGCTGAATTCGGCCGCGTAGTCGAGCGAGGGGCTGACGATGAGGTCGGGCACGTAGCCGATGAGCGTGTGCTGGCCGAGCTCGGCGGCGGTTTTGGGCAAGCCATGCGCTTCGACATAGGTGCGCGAGGCAAACAGGCCGAGCGAGTAGTCGACCAGCTTTCCTGCCACCAGCCGACCTTCGGTCGGCCGCTCGACGGTGATGGCGATGTCGGCCTCGCGACGCGACAGCGAAAAGGAGCGCGGCACCGGCACAAGCTGGATCGTCAGTTCGCGGTGCAGGGCGGTCAGTTCGCCGAGGCGCTTGGCCAGGAAGGCGACACCAAAACCGTCGGGCGCGCCGATGCGCACTGTGCCGGAGACATCATCGCCTTCGCCGGATACGGTAGAGCGCGCGGCGATCATGTCGCCTTCCATGCGCTCGGCAATGTCGAGAAAGCGCTCGCCGGCCGGGGTCAGCTCGCTGCCGGTGGTCAGCCGACGAAACAGCTTTGTCCGCAGCGCATCCTCGAGTGCGGCGATGCGGCGCGAGACGGTGGCGTGGTTGAGCTCCAGCCGCTTGGCGGCGCCAAGGATCTGGCCGGCGCGGGCTACGGCGAGGAAGATGCGGACGTCATCCCAGTTCATGGGGATGGTCCGATCTAATGACGAGCGTCGCGTTTCCGCCCACCCCCCTCTGTCCTGCCGGACATCTCCCCCGCAAGGGGGGAGATTGGCAGCTCCGCTGACAGAGCCTCTTTTGCGGAGCTGAAGATTTGCGAAAGCGACCGCTACATCCGATCTCCCCCCTTGCGGGGGAGATGTCCGGCAGGACAGAGGGGGGTGTGACGAAGCTCAACCTTGAGAAATCCTGTAAAGACGGGCGCACCCTATCATTTGCGGCAATTGATGCACAGGTGCCTCTCGTTATCTATTTTCCGCACAACGGTTGCGTTCTCCGTCGCGTTGCCATCCGCCGGCCAAAGGCGGACAATGCAGCATCACAAACAAGGGAGAGAAATCATGATCGACTATGGTCATTTCATCGGCGGCAAGCATGTCGCCGGGACCAGCGGCCGCAAGCAGGATGTCATGCAGCCGATGGACGGCTCCGTGCGCGGCACGGTGGCGCTGGCCTCGCAGGCGGAACTGCGCGCGGCGGTCGAGAATGCCAAGGCAGCGCAGCCGAAATGGGCCGCGACCAACCCGCAGCGCCGCGTGCGCGTGCTGATGAAGTTTCTCGAACTGGTCGCCCGCGACTATGACGAACTGGCCGACATCCTGGCGCGTGAGCATGGCAAGACGATCGCCGACGCCAAGGGCGACATCCAGCGCGGCCTCGAAGTGGTCGAAGTCTGCATCGGCGCGCCGCATATGATGAAGGGCGAATTCACCGACGGCGCCGGCCCCGGCATCGACGTCTATTCGATGCGCCAGCCGCTCGGCGTCGTCGCCGGCATCACGCCGTTCAATTTCCCGGCGATGATCCCGCTGTGGAAGATCGCGCCGGCCATCGCCTGCGGCAACGCCTTCATCCTGAAGCCTTCGGAGCGCGATCCCGGCGTGCCGATGCGCATTGCCGAACTGTTCCTCGAAGCCGGCCTGCCGGCAGGCATCCTCAATGTCGTCAATGGCGACAAGGACGTGGTCGACGCCATCCTCGACGATCCTGACATCAAGGCCATCGGCTTTGTCGGCTCGACGCCGATCGCCCATTACATCTATTCGCGCGGCACGGCCGCCGGCAAACGCGTGCAGTGCTTCGGCGGTGCCAAGAACCACATGATCATCATGCCCGATGCCGACATGGACCAGACTGTCGATGCGCTGATCGGCGCCGGCTACGGCTCGGCCGGCGAGCGCTGCATGGCGATCTCGGTGGCCGTGCCTGTCGGCAACGATACCGCCAACCGGCTGATGGAAAAACTGATCCCGCGTGTCGAGAGCCTGAAGGTCGGTCCTTCGACCGACTCTTCCGCCGATTTCGGCCCGCTGGTGACGGCGCAGGCATTGGAACGCGTTAAGGGCTACGTGGATACCGGCGTCAAGGAAGGCGCCAAGCTGGTCGTCGACGGCCGCGGCTTCTCCATGCAGGGTTATGAAGACGGCTACTATATGGGTGGCTGCCTGTTCGACAACGTGACCGCCGATATGCGCATCTACAAGGAAGAGATCTTTGGGCCGGTGCTCTCTGTTGTGCGCGCGCCGACCTATGAGAGCGCGATCAAACTCGCCAACGATCACGAGATGGGCAATGGCGTCGCCATCTTCACCCGTGACGGCGATGCCGCGCGCGACTTTGCAAGCCGTGTCCAGGTCGGCATGGTCGGCATCAACGTGCCGATCCCGGTGCCGATCGCCTACTACACCTTCGGCGGCTGGAAGGCATCTTCCTTCGGCGATCTCAACCAGCACGGCCCGGACGCGTTCCGCTTCTACACCAAGACCAAGACGGTGACCTCGCGCTGGCCGTCCGGCATCAAGGACGGTGCCGAATTCGTCATCCCGACGATGAACTGAGCCGGACGACTTCTTGGTTGCGCGTCCTCGCCTTCGGCTGCGGTCGCGCGGGCGGGCATCAAGGATGGTGCCGAATTCGTCATCCCGACGATGAACTGACCGGACAACAAATTGGTTTGGATTCAAGGCCTGGGCGCTCGCGCCCGGGCGTTTTTTTTGCAATCCGGTGGCGACCCTATCCGCTTGAACGCTAATGTGATGGAACCAAGTAGGCATCTGCCGTCTTGGTTTGCAGTCCTGCCGCAAGGAGGTACGGCAGATCAAGCAACGGCGCTGGCGACAGCTTCGGGGATATCGTCTGGCGCAAGGAGGTGTCAGATGACCCGTCTTGTGGCAACGCTATTTTTCGCGGCGGTTTCCGCGTTTCCGGCCGCCCCGGCGATGGCAGAGCAATGCGCGGCCCGTACGGATATGATCAAAGCGCTCGGGGAAAAATTCCACGAAAGCGAAGCGGCGCGCGGCCTGGTCAACCCAAGCCTGATTCTTGAGATATTCGTCTCCGACCAGGGCACCTGGACAATTCTTGCCACCGACACGCGTGGTCAGAGCTGCGTCATCACGGCAGGCGAAGGCTGGGACGGTTCGTTGATGGCGGCGGCTGCCTTGCCCGGGACTTGACCCGAGCTTCGAGGAAGCGCCGGCGACGAAAGCGCAGCGGATATGAAAGGACGTTCAGCGCGTAGCGGCCGTCTCGGCGTGGCCGCGGAGCAGCGCCATCAGGCGTTTGGCGTCCTTGGCCGCGGCCTCCTCGTCGCCGGCAAGGATCGAGCGGATCAGCGCGACATGGTGCTCGGCGGATTCGGCTAGACCGGTCTCGGCCTTGTAGCGGAACCAGAAGCGTCGGCTGTGGGTCTGCAAGGGGGCGGCCAGACGGGCGGCGAAGGGATTGTCGGCAGCCAGCGCCAGCGCTTCGTCGAGTGCCTTGTCGGCCTGGATGAAGGCAAGCACATTGCCCGAGATCACCGCCTTCTGCATGGCAAGCGCTGCTTCGTGAAACAGGTCGGCGGCTTCGCGGGTGACGAAGCGGGCGGCCGAGCGGGCGAGCACCACCTCGACGCCGCGACGTGCATCGAGGACGCGCAACCAGTCGCCGGGATGGAGCGGGGCGACGGCGATGCCGGCGCGCGGCCTGACGTCGAGCAGCCCTTCCCAGGCCAGTCGCTGGATAGCCTCGCGCACCGGTGTCCTGCCAAGCCCGAGTCTATCGATCAGGGCGCCCTCGGTGACGAAGCTTGCCGGGGCCAGTTCGAGCGTGACGATCATGTGCTCGAGCACATGGTAGGCCCTGGTCGCGGCCGGCTCCGCCGAGGTGTTTGCTGCCATGGATATCAAATGAGCTCTCCTGATATATCTTGAATATATCACAACGGAATCCGCATTGACAGCGGGTTTGTTAATAGATATACCGCTGATATATCAGATGGAGAGATGATCATGTGGACCGGAGTTTTTCCCGCCGTCACGACCAAATTCACCGCGGATGATCGTCTCGATCATGCCGAGATGGAGCGCTGCTTCAGCCTGCAGATGGAGGCCGGCTGCGACGGCATCATCGTCTGCGGATCGCTCGGCGAGGGGCCGATGCTGTCGCCCGACGAGAAGATCGAGGTGCTGAAGACCGCACAGAAGGTCGCCGGCAAGAAGCCGGTGCTGCTGACCGTCAACGAGGCCGGCACACGCGAGGCGGCCAGTATCGCCAAGCGCGCCGCCAAAGAAGGCGCCAATGGCCTTATGGTCGTGCCGAGCCCGATCTACCACACCAATGCGGAAGAGACGGTCGCGGCCCTGCGCGCGGTCGCCGAGGCGGGCGACCTGCCGGTCATGATCTACTCCAACCGGCTTGCCTACCGGGTCGACGTCAGCGTCGACCAGATGGAGGAGCTGGCGTCGGACAAACGCTTTGTCGCGATCAAGGAATCCTCCGACGACATCCGTCGCTCGACCGAGATCATCAATCGCCTGGGCAGCCGCTACGACCTGTTCACCGGCGTCGACAATCTGGCCTTCGAGGCGCTGTCGGTCGGCGCCATCGGCTGGGTCGCGGGACTGGTCACAGCCTTCCCGCGCGAGACCGTCGCCATATTCCAGCTGATGAAGCAGGGCCGCCGCGAGGAGGCGCTCGCCATCTACCGCTGGTTCCGGCCGCTGCTCGATCTCGACGTCTCGACCTATCTGGTCCAAAACATCAAGCTTGCCGAAGTGTTCGCGATCAACACAAATGACCGCGTTCGCATGCCGCGCCAGCCGCTGTCTGGAGAGCGCCGCAAGGCTGTCGAGAAGATCGTCAAGGATGCGCTCGCCGTGCGGCCGACACTGCCGCAGTTCTGAGCTGGTATGAAGCGAGCGGGGCGGAGACTGGGACATGCATGCAGGGGTGACGTACAAAGATGAATAGCGATGTTCCAATCGACATCGCCATCATCGGTGGCGGCATCATCGGCATCTGTGCCGCTGCGTCTCTCGCCGAGGCCGGACGCAGGGTCACCGTCTTCGACCGCACAGGCATCTGCGAGGAGACGAGCTCCGGCAATGCCGCCGCCTTCGCCTTCTCCGACGTGCTGCCGCTGGCCCACAAGGGCATGATCCGGCAGCTGCCGAAATGGCTGGCCGATCCGCTTGGCCCGCTCAGCATTCCGCCCGCCTATCTGCCGAGGCTTCTGCCCTGGCTAATCCGCTTCTGGCGCGCCGGGGCGCCCGGGAAATACGAGGCGAGCCTTGCCGCTCAGGCGGGCATGATGAAGCTCGCCGAGGCGGAGTGGATGGGCTTGCTCGATCGCTCCGGCACGCGGTCGATGCTGCGCGAGGACGGTTCACTGGAGCTCTATGAAAGCGAAGCCGAATTTCAGGCCGGGCTGCCCGGCTGGGCGGCGCGTGAGCGTTTCGGCATCGGTTTCCGCCATGTCGAGGGCGAGGAACTGGCCGCCTTGCAGCCGGGGCTGTCGCCGCGCTTCATCAAAGGCACGTTCGTGCCGGGATGGAAGACGGTCGCCGACCCGAAACTGCTGGGCAAGGCGGTGTGGGCCTATGCGCAGGCCAAGGGCGCCCGCTTTGAGCTGGCCCGGATCAGCGAAGTCGCGGCGGATCAGGATGGTGCGACGCTGACGTTGGCAGACGGCACCACAAGGCAGGCGCGACAACTTGTCGTCGCCGCCGGCGCATGGTCGCATCTGCTGGCGCGGCAGCTCAGCGATCGCATTCCGCTGGAGACCGAGCGCGGCTACAACACCACGTTGCCGACGAGTGCCTTCGACGTGAAGCGGATGCTGATCTTCTCCGGCCATGGTTTCGTCGTCACGCCGCTCGAAACGGGCCTGCGTGTCGGTGGCGCCGTTGAACTCGGCGGCATCGAGCGGCCGCCCAATTATGCCAGGTCGAAAGCGCTGCTGCGGAAGGCACAGAAATTCTTGCCGGGGCTCGATCCCTCGGGTGGGCGCGAATGGATGGGGTTCCGCCCCTCGCTGCCGGATTCAGTGCCCGTCATCGGCGGCGCGCCGGGAAAGCGGTCGGTGGTCTATGCCTTCGGCCATGGCCATCTCGGCCTGACCCAGGCGGCGGCCACCGGACGGTTGATCAGGGATCTTGTCCTGGGGCAGACTCCACTGATCGATCTGGCCCCCTTCAGTCCGCAACGATTTTGATTTTTCGGGTTTTTGATTTTCGAGGAGCGTCATGGCCAAGAAATCCTTCTTCTGCATAGACGGCCATACCTGCGGCAATCCGGTGCGGCTGGTCGCCGGCGGCGGCCCGCTGCTGCAGGGCGCGACGATGATGGAGCGGCGTGCGCATTTTCTGGCCGAGTATGACTGGATCCGCACCGGGCTGATGTTCGAGCCGCGCGGCCACGACGTGATGTCCGGCTCGATCCTCTATCCGCCGACGCGCGAGGATTGCGACATCGCCATCCTGTTCATCGAAACCTCCGGCTGCCTGCCGATGTGCGGTCATGGCACCATCGGCACGGTCACGATGGCCATCGAGCACGGTCTGATCAAGCCGAAGACGCCGGGCGTGCTTCGGCTCGACACGCCGGCCGGCCTTGTCATCGCCGAATACAAACAGGTCGGCGACTATGTCGAGGAGGTGCGCATCACCAATGTGCCGTCCTTCCTCCATGCCGAGGGACTGACGGTCGAATGCCCTGGGCTCGGCGAAATCACCGTCGATGTCGCCTATGGCGGCAACTTCTACGCCATCGTCGAGCCGCAGGAGAACTATCGCGACATGGCCGATTATTCGGCGGGCGACTTCATCGCCTGGAGCCCGGTGGTGCGCCAGCGGCTCAACGAGAAATATTCCTTCGTCCATCCCGAGAACCCTGGCATCAACCGGCTGTCGCACATGCTGTGGACCGGTGCGCCGACGGTGGATGGCGCGGATGCCCGCAATGCCGTGTTCTACGGCGACAAGGCGATCGACCGCTCGCCCTGCGGCACCGGCACCTCGGCGCGCATGGCGCAGCTTCATGCCAAGGGCAAACTCAAGGCCGGCGACAGCTTCGTCCATGAATCGATCATCGGTTCGCTGTTCAAGGGCAAGGTTGAAAAGGATGTCACCGTGGCCGGCAAGCCGGCCATCATTCCCTCGATCGGCGGCTGGGCGCGGATGACCGGACTGAACACCATCTTCATCGACGACCGCGACCCGTTCGCTCACGGATTCGTTGTCAAGTGATGGGGATCCTGACCTTGCGGAAAGCAACGGCTTGAAAAATGGATTGTGCAAAAAACGCAAGGATTCCTTTCATCACCTAATTTTGACGGTGATTTCTTCGAAACCGAGCGCATGATGCGGTCGAATCGTCAAAGACATTGCGTTATGCCAATGATAGGGTCCGCGATAGTCCAGGGGCTGGATGATGGCAAACGGGCAATCGGACAGCGTGCTTCGAAAACACGCATGACGATTGAAAAATGACGTTGCAATCCGGGCTCGAAACTTTACGACTAGGGGAAATACGAAAAGGAATGCGTCTGCATGGGCGACATTCCAGGGGAGCCATGTACACATGCAGTATTTTGTCCAGCAGCTTATCAACGGGCTGACGCTGGGATCGATCTATGGGCTGATCGCGATCGGCTACACGATGGTCTACGGCATCATCGGCATGATCAATTTCGCCCATGGCGACATCTTCATGGTGGGTGCCTTCACGGCACTGATCGTCTTCCTCGCCCTTGGCGCGCTGTTCTATTCGGTGCCGGTTGTGCTGGCGCTGCTGATCATGATGATCGTGGCGATGCTGCTCACCAGCCTCTATAACTGGACGATCGAAAAGGTCGCCTACCGGCCGTTGCGCGGTTCGTTCCGACTGGCCCCGCTGATCACTGCCATCGGCATGTCGATCGCGCTGTCGAACTTCGTCCAGGTGACGCAGGGTCCACGCAACAAGCCGATCCCGCCGATGGTCAGCCAGGTTTACAACATCAACGGCATCAGCGTGTCGCTGAAGCAGATCATCATTGTCGTCGTCACGGCGCTGCTGCTGGCGCTGTTCTGGTATCTGGTCAACAAGACCTCGCTCGGGCGAGCGCAACGGGCCTGTGAGCAGGACCGCAAGATGGCGGCGCTGCTCGGCATCGATGTCGACCGTACCATCTCGATCACCTTCATCATGGGTGCGGCCCTTGCTGCGGTCGCCGGCACTTTGTTCCTGATGTATTACGGCGTCATTGCCTTCTCGGATGGCTTCACGCCGGGCGTGAAGGCCTTCACGGCGGCGGTGCTGGGCGGCATTGGTTCGCTGCCTGGGGCGGTGGTCGGCGGGCTGATGATCGGCTTCATCGAGAGCATGTGGTCGGCCTATTTCTCGATCGACTACAAGGACGTCGCGGCGTTCTCGATCCTGGCCATCGTGCTGATCTTCCTGCCTTCCGGCATATTGGGCCGGCCAGAAGTCGAAAAGGTCTGAGACCATGGCCGTCACCGTATCTCCGGAGCGCGACACCGTCGCCACCCCCATGCAGCGCGCGTTGCGCGAGGCACTTTATGCCGCTGCCATATCGTTCGGCCTGTTCGTGCTGTTCATCGGCCTGAAGACCGGCCAGAACATTTCCAATGAACTGGTCCTGACGACACGCTGGGGCCTGCTTGCCGCCGTGGTGATCGCCACGGCTGTCGGGCGCTTCCTCTATGTCGCCTATGGACAGCCCTTCCTGGCCAACCAGAAGATCACCGACGTCGCCACCGGCCTGCTGCCGGCCAGCGTGGCGTCCCGCTTCTTCCAGCTGCCGGCCTTCATCGTGGCCTTGGTCGCGGCGGTGTTGTTGTTTGCGGTCAACAGCTCTCTCGTCGGATGGGTGGGAGCGGAGCCGGCGGGCTATCTGCAATTCCTGCGCGCCCTGGCGGTCATCTATGTGCTGGCCTGCGTGATCTATTATTTCCGGGGCTTCATCCATGCCAACTTCACCAAACTCGGCATTGCCGCGCTGATCCTCTATCCGATCCTGGTGGTGGCTATCCTGTCGCTGATGTCCTGGTCGTTCGTCGGCGGGCTGCAAGGTTCGCTGAAATGGGTCGACAATTTCGGCATCCAGATCCTGATCTATGTGATGCTGGCCTGGGGCCTGAACATCGTCGTCGGCCTCGCCGGCCTGCTCGACCTCGGTTATGTCGCTTTCTACGCGGTCGGCGCCTATGCCTATGCGCTGCTCGGCACGCAGTACGGCCTGTCGTTCTGGATCCTTTTGCCGGCCGCCGGCGCCATGGCCGCCTTCTGGGGCGTGCTGCTCGGTTTTCCGGTGCTGCGCCTGCGCGGCGACTATCTGGCGATCGTCACCTTGGCTTTCGGTGAGATCATCCGCCTGGTGCTGATCAACTGGCGCGAGGTCACCAACGGTTCGGCCGGTATTTCCGGCATCCCGAAGGTCACCTTCTTCGGCCTGATGACCTTCAACGTGTCGGACCCCAATTACATCGCCAAGGTGCTGCACCTCGCCACCTCGAGCGCCTACTACAAGATCTTCCTCTATTACCTGATCCTGGCGCTGGCGCTGCTGACAGCCTTCGTCACCATCCGGCTGCGGCGCATGCCGGTCGGCCGTGCCTGGGAAGCGTTGCGGGAGGACGAGATCGCCTGCCGCTCGCTCGGCATCAACACCACCACTACGAAGCTTACAGCCTTTGCCACGGGTGCGATGTTCGGCGGCTTCGCCGGCGCGTTCTTCGCAGCGCGGCAAGGCTTCGTCAGTCCGGAATCCTTCGTCTTCCTGGAATCGGCCATCATCCTGGCCATCGTCGTTCTCGGCGGCATGGGCTCTCTGGTCGGCATCGCGGTCGCCGCAATGGTGATGATCGGCGGCACCGAGGCGTTGCGCGAACTCGACTTCCTCAAGCAGGTCTTCGGACCGGACTTCACACCGGAACTCTACCGCATGCTTCTGTTCGGCATGGCCATGGTCATCGTCATGCTGTGGAAGCCGCGCGGCTTCGTCGGCAGTCGTGAACCAACCGCCTTCCTCAAGGAGCGAAAGGCTGTCTCAAGCTCCTTCACCAAGGAAGGACACGGCTGATGAATGCGAATCCTGTTCAGAAAGCCACTTCGGGCATGAACGACGCTATCCTTCAGGTCGATCATCTGTCGATGAAGTTCGGTGGCCTGGTGGCCATCGGCGATCTGTCTTTTGCCGCCAAGCGCGGCGAGATCACCGCGCTGATCGGCCCCAATGGCGCCGGCAAGACCACGGTGTTCAACTGCATCACCGGCTTTTACAAGCCCTCGGAAGGCATGATCACGCTCAACCGGAACGATGGTTCGACCTTCCTGCTCGAGCGGCTGCCCAACCATGAGATCCCGGCGCGTGCCAAGGTGGCGCGGACCTTCCAGAACATCCGCCTGTTCTCCGGCATGACCCTGCTGGAGAACCTGCTGGTCGCCCAGCACAACAAACTGATGAAGGCATCGGGCTACACGGTGCTTGGCCTTTTCGGCTTCAGCGGCTATCGCAAGGCCTCGGCCGAATCGGTGGAACTCGCCAAGCATTGGCTGGAAAAGGCCGATCTTGTCGACCGTGCCGACGACCCGGCCGGCGACCTGCCCTATGGCGCGCAGCGCCGCCTCGAGATCGCTCGCGCCATGTGCACGGGACCCGAGCTTCTGTGCCTCGATGAGCCGGCGGCCGGCCTCAATCCAAAGGAATCGGCGGCGCTCAACGAGCTGCTGATCGACATCAAGGACACATCCGGCACCTCGATCCTGTTGATCGAGCACGACATGTCGGTGGTCATGCAAATCTCCGACCATGTCGTGGTGCTGGAGTACGGCCGCAAGATTTCCGACGGCAGTCCGCAGTCGGTACGCACAGATCCGCGCGTCATCGCCGCCTATCTCGGCGTCGACGACGAGGAAGTCGAGGCGGTCCTCACCGAAGTCGGCGACGAAGATGTCATCGAACAGCTCGATACAGGGCCGGATGCCGCGCATGGTCCGGGAACATCGTCGTCCTATCTCGCCGGGCCGGTGACCGACACTGTCGGCCATAGTTCGGGCGAGCGGGTTACGGTGGCCAAGGGAGCGTCAAAGGCCGGTCAGGTCGACGCCAGGTCGCTCGCCGCGGCAAACAAGGCAGCCTCGCTGGCAGCCGTGCCGGCGGCGAAGGCAAAGCCTGCTCCGAAAGCGGCGTCAAAGGCGGCAACCGGCACGGCGGCGAAGTCGACCGCGTCGGCCAAGCCGGCAGTCAAGGCCACGGCGAAGGCTGGAGAGATCTCCAACCGGCTGGCGGCGCCTCGCGGCGGCAAGGCCGACAATTTGACCCGCATCAAGGGCATCGGTACGGTCAACGAGAAAAAGCTCAACGATCACGGCATCTTCCACTTCGACCAGATCGGCGCCTGGAAAAAGGCCGACGTCGAGGCCGCCGAAGCCTATCTCGCCTTTGACGGACGTATCGCGCGCGAGGAATGGGTCAAACAGGCCAGGTTGCTCGGCCAAGGCAAGGACACGGAATTCTCGCGCCGCGTCGATGCGGGCAAGGTGGCGACAAGCCATGCTTCCGCAAAGACTGCAAAGGCAGCCTCCGGAAAGACCGCGAGCAAGACCGCTGCCAAGCCTGTGGCGGGCAAGCGTGGAGGGGGCAAGTGATGGCCGCGACAACGCTGCTCGATATCAAGGGCGTGCAGACTTACTACGGCAACATCCGAGCCTTGAACGGCGTCGATGTCACTGTGAAGGAAGGTGAGATCGTGGCGCTGATCGGTGCCAATGGCGCCGGCAAGTCGACGCTGATGATGACCATTTTCGGCGCGCCGCGGGCTCGCGCCGGCACCATCACCTTTGCCGGCACCGACATCACCCAGATGCCGACGCACGAGATCGCGCGCATGCGCATTGCCCAGTCGCCCGAGGGCCGGCGGATCTTTCCGCGCATGACGGTGATGGAAAACCTGCAGATGGGTGCCAGCCTCGACAACCTCAAGCATTATGACGAGGACGTCGAGAAGGTGTTCACGCTGTTCCCGCGTTTGAAAGAGCGCATCACCCAGCGCGGCGGCACGCTGTCGGGCGGTGAGCAGCAGATGCTGTCGATCGGACGCGCGCTGATGGCGCGGCCGAAGCTGCTTTTGCTCGACGAGCCGTCGCTGGGTCTCGCGCCGCTGATCGTCAAGCAGATCTTCGACGCCATCCGCGAACTGAACCGCACTCAGGGGCTGACCGTGTTCCTGGTCGAGCAGAACGCCTTCGGCGCGCTCAAGCTCGCCACGCGCGGCTACGTCATGGTCAACGGCAATGTGACGATGAGCGGCACCGGCAAGGAGCTGCTCGCCAATCCGGAAGTGCGCGCCGCCTATCTCGAAGGCGGACACCACTGAGTTAGGAGCGGAATGCGTGCATTCGCCATTCCGCTCCAGATTGTTTGTTTGTCGCATGATCTTGTCCGGAAAGTCCGCAACTTTTCGGGGTCATGCTAAGGAGACTTCACCATGCAGGGCATTCTTTACGAGGAACCCTCGATCTGGCAGTTTTTCTTCGTCACCTGTCTGCTCGGCGGCTGGGCGGCCTGGATGACCGGCAAGGCCAGTGCCCAGACATGGCGCAGCTTCATCCAACTGTTCGCCTATATGCTGGGCCTCGGCATCGCCATCCGCTTCATCCATCACGCGCTGTTCGGCGGCACCATGTTCTCGCTGCACTACTACATCGTCGACACCATCGTGCTGATGATCCTCGGCTTCGTCGGCTATCAATACACGCGCACCAACCAGATGGTGACACAGTATAATTGGCTCTACGAAAGAGCTTCACTCTTGAGCTGGAAACCGAAAGGTTGACGTTCATCATTAACGCCGTCTCGAAATTGAATCGGCGTGACAAGTGCCTGAAAATCGGCAAACTATGCTTTCTGCGATAAGGGTGGGCATCGCATGAAAGCTTCATCCACGCCCACTCCGTAAATGGGAGCGTTTAAATGAAAAAGTCACTTTTGTCCGCCGTCGCCCTGACCGCGCTGGTCGCGTTCGGCGGCAACGCGTGGGCTGACGTCATGTTCGGCGTCGCCGGTCCGATCACCGGTCCGAACGCCGCCTTCGGCGCGCAGCTTCAGAAGGGTGCGGAAGCTGCTGTCGCCGACATCAATGCCAAGGGCGGCATCAATGGCGAGCAGATCAAGCTCGAAGTCGGCGACGACGTTTCCGATCCGAAGCAGGGCATCTCGGTCGCCAACAAGTTCGTCGGCGACGGTGTCAAGTTCGTGGTCGGCCACTTCAACTCGGGCGTCTCGATCCCGGCATCGGAAGTCTATGCGGAAAACGGCATCGTCGAAGTGACGCCGGCCGCTACCAACCCGCAGTTTACCGAGCGCGGTCTGTGGAACGTGTTCCGCACCTGCGGACGCGATGACCAGCAGGGCAGCATTGCCGGCGCTTATCTCGCCGCGAACTTCAAGGACGCCAAGATCGCCGTCGTGCACGACAAGACCACCTACGGCCAGGGCCTTGCCGACGAAACCAAGAAGGCAATGAATGCCAAGGGCCTGACGGAAGTCATGTATGAAGGCATCAATGTCGGCGACAAGGACTTCTCGGCGCTGATCGCCAAGATGAAGGAAGCCGGCGTTTCGATCATCTATTGGGGCGGCCTGCACACCGAAGCCGGCCTGATCATCCGCCAGGCGGCCGACCAGGGCCTCAAGGCGACGCTGGTCTCCGGCGACGGCATCGTGTCGAACGAACTGGCTTCGATCGCGGGTGACGCGGTTGCGGGCACGCTCAACACGTTCGGCCCGGATCCGCGCCTGATCCCCGCCAACAAGGAACTCGTCGAGAAGTTCCGCGCGCAGGGTTTCGAACCGGAAGCCTACACGCTCTACTCCTACGCCGCCGTGCAGGCTATCGCCGAGGCAGCGACCGCTGCCAAGTCGAACGATCCGCAGGCAGTTGCCAAGGCGCTGCATGAAAACGGCCCGTTCAAGACCGTGCTCGGCGATCTGTCCTATGACGCCAAGGGCGACCCCACGCTGCCCGGCTACGTGATGTACGAATGGAAGAAGGGCGACGACGGCAAGTACACCTACATCCAGAAGATGTAAGACTCGTCAGTCTCCAGACCGTTTACGGATGCCCGGCGCCTCGCGCCGGGCATTTTCTTTTTGTCATCAGGGGCGGCCGATGGAGCCGGGTCCCTTAGCCGGGAATGATCGCGCGTCACGGCAGAGCCGGCGCTTTTTCTGGCTGTTTGGATGAATGCGAAGGCCTCTGGCGCAATGATTCCATTTCAATCGGTTTAAATGCGCGTCAAATTTGTTTGCACTGCAGCATTTTCACGCTAATCATTGCGCCGATTTCTCTTCCTTCCGTTGCTGGAGCCCAGTCCTTGGCCATCACGAAGATCCTCGTCGCCAACCGGTCCGAAATCGCCATTCGCGTCTTTCGCGCGGCCAACGAACTCGGCCTCAAAACCGTGGCGATCTGGGCCGAGGAGGACAAATACTCCCTGCACCGTTTCAAGGCCGACGAGAGCTACCAGGTCGGGCGTGGGCCGCATCTGACCCGGGACATGGGACCGATCGAAAGCTATCTGTCGATCGAGGAGGTGATCCGCGTCGCCAGGCTTTCGGGCGCCGATGCCATTCATCCGGGCTACGGCCTGTTGTCGGAAAGCCCCGAATTCGCCGACGCCTGTGCCGAGGCCGGCATCACCTTCATCGGGCCGAAGCCGGACACGATGCGGCGGCTCGGCAACAAGGTCGCCGCGCGCAACCTCGCCATCGAAGTCGGCGTGCCGGTGATCCCCGCCACGGATCCGTTGCCGGACGACATGGACGAGGTCAAGAAACTGGCAAAGGAAATCGGCTATCCGGTGATGCTGAAGGCATCATGGGGCGGCGGCGGCCGGGGCATGCGCGCCATCCGCGCCGAAGCCGACCTTGCCCGTGAAGTCACGGAAGGCAAGCGCGAGGCGAAGGCCGCCTTCGGCAAGGACGAGGTCTATCTCGAAAAGCTGATCGAACGCGCGCGCCATGTCGAGGTGCAGGTGCTGGGCGACACCCATGGCAATGCGGTGCACCTGTTCGAGCGCGACTGTTCGATCCAGCGCCGCAACCAGAAGGTCGTCGAGCGGGCGCCGGCGCCCTATCTCGAAATGTCGCAGCGCGAGGAGCTTTGCGGCCATGCGCTGAAGATCGCCCGCGAGACCAGTTATATCGGCGCCGGCACGGTCGAGTTCCTGCAGGACGCCGACACCGGCAAATTCTATTTCATCGAGGTCAACCCGCGCATCCAGGTCGAGCACACCGTCACCGAGCAGGTGACCGGCATCGATATCGTCAAGGCGCAGATCCATATCCTCGACGGCTTTGCCATCGGCACACCGGAATCAGGCGTGCCGGCTCAGAAGGACATAAGGCTGAACGGCCACGCGCTGCAGTGCCGCATCACCACGGAAGACCCCGAACACAACTTCATCCCCGATTACGGCCGCATCACCGCCTATCGCGGCGCAACAGGCTTCGGCATCCGCCTCGATGGCGGCACCGCCTATTCGGGCGCTGTCATCACCCGCTTCTACGATCCGCTGCTGGAGAAGGTGACGGCGTGGGCGCCGACGCCGGCCGAGACGATCGCCCGCATGAACCGGGCGCTGCGCGAGTTCCGCATCCGCGGCGTCGCCACCAATCTGACCTTCCTCGAAGCGATCATCAACCATCCGAGCTTCGCCGACAATTCCTACACGACCAAGTTCATCGACACGACGCCGGAACTGTTCCAGCAGGTCAAGCGCCAGGATCGCGCCACCAAGCTCATCAACTATCTCGCCGACGTCAGCGTCAACGGCCATCCCGAGACGCGCGGCCGGCCGCAGCCGAAGGCCGATGCCGCGGCGCCCGTGGTGCCTTACCTCAACGGCAATGTGCCCGGCGGTAGCAAGCAGAAGCTGGATGTGCTCGGGCCGGAGAAGTTCGCCGCCTGGGTGCGCGACCAGAAAGAGGTGTTGGTCACCGACACGACGATGCGCGATGGCCATCAATCGCTGCTCGCGACGCGCATGCGCACGCATGACATTGCCGGCATCGCCGGTACGTATGCGCGTGCCTTGCCCCAGCTTCTATCGCTGGAATGCTGGGGCGGCGCCACCTTCGATGTCGCCATGCGCTTCCTCACCGAGGATCCATGGGAGCGGCTGTCGCTGGTGCGCGAGGCAGCGCCCAATCTGTTGCTGCAAATGCTGCTGCGTGGGGCCAATGGCGTCGGCTACACCAACTATCCCGACAATGTCGTGCAGCATTTCGTCAAGCAGGCAGCAAGCGGCGGCATCGACCTGTTCCGGGTGTTCGATTGCCTAAACTGGGTCGACAATATGCGCGTCGCCATGGATGCGGTTGGCGCCGAGGGCAAGCTGATCGAAGCGGCGATCTGCTACACCGGCGACATCCTCGATCCGGCGCGGGCGAAATACGACCTCAAATACTATGTCGGCCTGGCCAGGGAATTGCAGGCGGCCGGCGCCCACATCATTGCCGTCAAGGACATGGCCGGACTGCTGAAGCCGGCGGCGGCACGCGTGCTGTTCAAGGCGCTGCGCGAGGCGACCGACCTGCCGATCCATTTCCACACCCACGACACGTCGGGCCTGTCGGCGGCGACGGTGCTGGCGGCGGTGGAAAGCGGCGTCGACGCCATAGACGCGGCGATGGATGCTTTCTCCGGCAACACCTCGCAGCCATGCCTTGGCTCGCTCGTCGAGGCGCTGAAGGGCACCGAACGCGACCCAGGTCTCGACCCGCAATGGATCAGGAAAATCTCGTTCTACTGGGAAGCGGTGCGCAACCAGTACGCCGCCTTCGAAAGCGATCTCAAGGGGCCGGCCTCGGAAGTCTATCTGCACGAGATGCCGGGCGGGCAGTTCACCAATCTGAAGGAACAGGCGCGCTCGCTCGGACTGGAGACGCGCTGGCACGAGGTGGCGCAGACCTATCACGACGTCAATCTGATGTTCGGCGACATCGTCAAGGTGACGCCGTCCTCCAAGGTCGTCGGCGACATGGCATTGATGATGGTCAGCCAGGATCTCACCGTTGCCGATGTCGAAAACCCGGACAAGGATATCGCATTCCCGGATTCGGTCGTCTCGATGCTGCGCGGCGACCTTGGCCAGTCGCCAGGCGGGTGGCCGGCGGCGCTGCAGGGGAAGGCGCTGAAGGGCGACAAGCCGATCACGGTGCGGCCCGGCTCACTGCTCAAGCCAGCCGACCTAAAGGCCAACCGCAAGGAAATCGAGGAGAAGCTCGAGCGCAAGCTGTCGGAGTTCGAATTCGCCTCGTGGCTGATGTATCCAAAGGTGTTTACGGATTTCGCCGGAGCGCAGGAAACCTATGGGCCGGTCAGCGTCCTGCCGACGCCGACCTATTTCTACGGCATGAAGCCGGAAGACGAGATCTTCGTCGACATCGAGAAGGGCAAGACGCTGGTGGTCCGATGCCTTGCCATCGGCGATGTCGACGAAAAGGGCATGGTCACCGTGTTCTTCGAGCTCAACGGCCAGCCGCGTCGTGTCAAGGTGCCCGACCGGGCGCATGGCGCGTCCGCCGCCAAGGCCCGCCGCAAGGCCGAACCCGGTAACGAGGCGCATGTCGGCGCACCGATGCCGGGCGTCGTTTCGGCGCTTTCGGTGGCTGCCGGCCAAGCTGTGAAGGCCGGTGACGTGCTGCTTTCCATCGAAGCGATGAAGATGGAGACGGCGCTGCATGCCGAGCGCGACGGCACCGTTGCCGAGGTGCTGGTCAAGGCGGGCGACCAGATCGATGCCAAGGATCTGCTGATCGCTTTCAATTAGAGTTCGCAAAACGGACCGGTTGTCGGCTTCTGGCGGCAGCCCGCGTAGCTTGGTCGATAACGGCTTGACCCGCCGCCGCCGGTCGGGCATCGAACCGGCTCAAATTTTGCCGCAGTCGTCCGCGAGTCGCGGAGCCGATGCTTTTGGAGAAAAATATGGCCGACGATATCACCGATACCAGCCAGACTGTTGCCGCCGGCCAGCTGCGTGCCTTCATCGAGCGCATAGAGCGGCTCGAGGAAGAGAAGAAAACCATTTCCGACGATATCAAGGAAGTGTTCGCCGAGGCCAAGGGCACTGGGTTCGACACCAAGGCGATGCGCACGATCATCCGGCTGCGCAAGAAGGACCAGGCCGAGCGGCAGGAAGAGGAAACCATCCTCGATCTGTATAAGGCCGCACTCGGCATGGTGTAGAGACTGTTTGGAAATTCTACTCCGGCGGTCATCTGGTGGCGTTTTCTGCGCTTCCGGTGCTCGCGTACTTTAAGTACGCTCCGCTCCGGTTCTCGAAACCACTACCATATGACTCGCCAGAGCGAATTTCGAAACAGGCTCGGGCCGAGCATGATGCCGGAGCGAGCATCGAGCCATGAGCGAATTCGACTTCGGCGCCCGCCGCGCCTCTGAATTCCGCCAGCGCGGCTTCTGGACGCTGTTCGCTGAGCGGCATCCGGAAGAAAGGGCTCTGATGGCGCGGCGCGGACCCTGGTTCTGGCAGCGCGGGCTGCCCGACTTCGCCTTGGTCCTTTCCATGTATGTCGCGCCGGCGCAGAACCAGGTCGGCGTCTTCTTCGGTCGCAACGAGAAGTTCGGCGCCACGCAAGCCTGGTCGCGGCTGAAGCCGTTTCAGCGTGAAATCGAAGACAGGCTGAAGCTCAGGCCGGAACAGAGTTGCGAGGGCCTCGGCATCAATTCGATGTGGCGGGTGAACTGCTATGCCGAGGATAACTGGCCAGCCATGGCCGACTGGCTGGTGACCGAATGTTCGCGCTTCGAGCGTGCGGTAACCGAAGTCCTGGGGCAGGGATAGATATCCGGTGTTGCCAGAAGGTATCGGCTCCTTTTTCCGCTCACGCTGGCAAGGCCAGGTGCCGCTCGACCGGCTGTTCTGGCGCGACCTTGTCCTCGTCGGCACCGCGGTCAGCATCGTCGCATCGGTGCTGGCGCTCGTCTTGCTCGGATTGAAGTTGCCGCTCGGGCTTGTGCTGGCAGTGCATTTCGCGTCGGTGCCCTACAGCCTGTTCCTGACCTTGGCGGTGTGGCGGACCACCGAAAAGATTCCCGGGGCCAAGGCCTGGATGATGACGCTGGGCGCCACGCTGTGGCTGGTGGCGATGATCGTGGTCTGATCGTCTGCCCAGAGGGGGGCGACGGATATTTAAACGAAAAGGGCGACAGATGCCGCCCTTTCATAGTGTCGAACCCGGATGGCTCAGGCCGAGGGCTCGAATTTCAGCGCCACGCCGTTGATGCAATAGCGCAGGCCGGTCGGCGGCGGGCCGTCCTCGAAGACATGGCCGAGATGGCTGCCGCAGCGGGCGCAATGGCATTCGGTGCGAACCATGCCGTAGCTGCGGTCGACGGTGTTTTCGACCGAGCCCGGCACCGGGTCGTTGAAGCTCGGCCAGCCGGTGCCGCTCTCGAACTTCAGCTTGGATTCGAACAAGGGCTGGTCGCAGCCGGCGCAGGAAAAGGTGCCGGCGCGCTTCTCGTAGAGCAAAGCGCAGCTTCCCGGCCGCTCGGTGCCGTGACCGCGCATGACGGCATACTGCTCCGGCGTCAGCCGGGCGCGCCATTCGGCGTCGGTGCGAGTTACAGGGTAGGTGTGGGTGTCCATGTGATCTCCTCAGCCTTGCCGGCTCGCTCCTACAGCGCCGCGCGTCCATCGGACGCGCAAAGGACGCTGTAGCACTTCGGTTTTGCGCATGATCCTTTCCGAACCGGAGGTTCGGGGTCATGCGCGGATTGCAACCTCATATTCGCACCAAGATAGGCATTTGTTACGGCATTTTCCCGCATTTTCGATTGGGTTCTCATGCGATCGCCGCCAGATAGCGATTGACCGAGCCAGCCAACGCCGCTTTTGCGCCCCCGATGATGTTCTGGTTCCACCACGCGCCGTAGATATGCTCGAACGCGAATGGCTCCATCGCCGCCGCGATGCGGCGCACGGCCGCTGCATTGAGCGGAATGTAGTTCGGATAGCTGTACATGAAGCTGACATGGCGGCGCGTCGGCGTCACCTGCAGCATATCGCCGGCCAGCAAGACGTCGCCGTCATCGCGTTTCCAGTGCAGCACCTGACCGCCGGCAAAGTGGCCGCCGCAGCGTATGAGCGTCAGCGAAGGGTTTATGGCCAGCGTCTCGCCTTCCCAGCTGACGATCGCCTTGTGCGGTTGCATGATCCATTGGCGGTCATCGGCATGGAGATAAATCGGCACACCGCCAAACGCCTCGCTCCAACAGACCATCACCGAATAATAATGGCAGTGCGAGATGGCGATCGCCTCCAGGCCGCCGCGGCGGTTAATCTCGGCCACCGCCTCGTCGCTGACCATCGAAACGCAGTCCCACAGCACGTTGCCGTGTGGCGTCTGTGCCAGCAGCGCCCGCTGGCCGATGGCGAAGCGCGGCTCGATGCCGAAGGCGAGAACGCCGGCATCATCCTTCATCACAAGCCGATGCCCTTCAGCAAGTTCCTCCGGCGTGATCCACGCCTGCCCTTCCCAGCGCACATATTGGCGCTCGTCCTCGCAGATCGGGCAATATTTTGGAGGCGCCTCTGTCGCCGCGAACTGGACGCCGCATTGCAGGCAGAGAAAGCAGGTCATCGGATCTCCTGTCGGTCTTTCAGTGCTTTCTTGAAAGCTGCTTGGTCGCGCCTTCAAGCCCGGCCAAAGTCAGCGGGAACATGCGGCCGCTGAAGATGTCGCGGATCATCGCAATCGAATGGGTGTAGCCCCAGTTCTTGGGGTCTTCGGGGTTCAGCCATACCGCGTTCGGCCATTGCTGCAGCAGACGGCCGAGCCAGACGCTGCCTGCCTCCGGATTCCAGTGCTCGACCGAACCGCCGGGATGAGCGATCTCGTAAGGGCTCATCGAGGCGTCGCCGACGACGATCACCTTGTAGTCCGGACCGTATTTGTGAAGGAGGTCGAAGGTCGGAATCACCTCGGCATGCCTGCGGCGATTGTCCTTCCACACGCCCTCATAGAGGCAGTTGTGGAAATAAAAATATTCGAGCTGGCGGAATTCGGCGCGGGCGGCCGAGAACAGCTCCTCGACGCTCTTGATGTGGTCGTCCATCGAACCGCCGACATCGAAGAACATCAGAAGCTTCACCACGTTGCGCCGTTCGGGCCGCGTCTGCACGTCGAGATAGCCATGTTCGGCGGTGGCGTGGATGGTGCCGGGCAGGTCGAATTCCTCCTCGGCGCCCTCGCGCACCCAGCGGCGCAAGCGCTTCAGCGCGATCTTGATGTTGCGGGTGCCGAGCTCGACCGCATCGTCGAAGTTTTTGAACTCGCGCCTGTCCCAGACTTTCACGGCGCGGCGGTTGCGGCTTTCATGCTGGCCGATGCGCACGCCTTCGGGATTGTAGCCATAGGCGCCGAAGGGCGAGGTGCCGCCGGTGCCGATCCATTTCGAGCCGCCCTGATGGCGGCCTTTTTGCTCTTCAAGCCGCTGTTTCAAGGTCTCCATCAGTTTCTCGAAACCGCCCAGCGCCTCGACCAGTTTTTTCTCTTCGTCGGTCAGGTGCTTTTCGGCGATGCGGCGCAACCATTCCTCGGGAATGTCAGCGACATCGACGGCATCCGGCCCGCCCAGCGCTTCGATGCCCTTGAAGACATGCGCAAACACCTGGTCGAAGCGGTCGATATGGCGCTCGTCCTTCACCAGCGCCGCACGGGCGAGGTAATAAAAACCTTCGACATCATAGTCGACCAGCCCGGCTTCCAGCCCCTCGAGCAGCGACAGATATTCCCGCAGCGAAACGGGAACGCGCGCTGCCTTCAGTTCAAGGAAGAAGGGGATGAACATGCTTGGCTATCTGTGGCCTTCGATTTTCTCTCGTGCGGCACTTGCAATGAATGCGGAGCGCGTCAGGCCACGCCGGCCTGCTTCTTCGTCGATCGCCGCCAGCAGACCGGCGTCGAGCGACAGATTGGCTCGGACCGGCCGACCGGAGTCGATCAGCACCGGGATTATTACCGCGGATTCGCCCGCGGCCGTATCGAGTTCGTCATCCAAGAGCAGTTGCGCCACCGTACGCGAGACCGGCAACTGCGGATGTTTCGGTGCACGTGCTTCGACCCATTCGCGCACGGCGGAAGTCACATCGGCAATGGCCTCTTCGGGGCTTGCGCCGCCTCCGTGACAGCCGGGAAGATCAGGAACCCGCACCCCCCAGACATCATCAGCGCCATCGAGAATTCCAACATAGTGCGTCATGTGATTCTTCCTCAGATCCATCCAGCTAGCCGTGCGATCGACCGTGCGACACCCGGAGATTGTTCGCGGTGCCTGGGCACGATGATCATCACCTCAGGTCGGTCCGGATGCTCATACTTGTCATGCTTGCCGCCTCCGACACTTTCCCAGCCATCGCGCAAAAGCCTGATGATAGCGTACTGGTCTCGATCAACGGCATTCGCATTCCCGAATATGCGCAATATATTGCGCACTGGCGACTATTTCAATCGTCCGTTTTCTTCACAGAAGATCATACTCGATGAAGCCGGTGCGGCGCGCGACATGATCGTAGAGTTTGCGTGCGGTGGTGTTGGTTTCGTGCGTCATCCAGTAAACGTTCTTGACGCCGATTTTCGCGGCTTCTTGTCTTACTGCCTCGATCAGCGCCGCGCCGATGCCCTTGCCGCGCACGTCAGGGTCGGCGAACAGGTCCTGCAGATAGCAGTTGTTTTTTTCCGACCAGCCTGAGCGGTGGTAGAGATAGTGGGTGAGGCCAACCGCCTTGCCGTCCAGCGTGGCGATGAAGCCTTTCGGCTCGAACTCACCCTCGGTGAACAGCCGCTTCCAGGTGATGGCGTAGACCTCTTCCGGCAGCTTCGTCTCATAGAAGGTGAGGTAGTCGGTCCACAGCCGCCGCCAATCGGCGCGGTCGGACTGCGCGAGCGGGCGGACGATAATCTCAGCCATGTCATCTCCTCTGAAGGTTTGGCCGAGGCTGCCTGCCTGTTCGGCTGCTGGCAACGGTCCACAGAAGCGAAAGCGCTGCTGCTACCTATTGCTGCCTTCGTGCCATGAACGCCAGCCGCTCGAACAAATGCACGTCCTGCTCGTTCTTCAGCAATGCGCCATGCAACTTGGGCAGGGCGTTCTTCGGATCGGCGCGCAGATCTTCCGGCGCGATGTCGTCGGCGACCAGCAGCCTTATCCAGTCGAGCGCCTCGGAGGTCGACGGCTTCTTCTTCAAGCCGGGCACGTCGCGGATTTCGTAGAACTGGGTCAGCGCCGCGCGCACCAGGTTCTGCTTGATGCCGGGATAGTGGACATCGACGATTCTGTGCAGCGTGTCGACGTCGGGAAAGCGGATGTAGTGGAAGAAGCAGCGGCGCAGGAACGCGTCCGGCAACTCCTTCTCGTTGTTGGAGGTGATGATGACGATCGGCCTGACGGCGGCGCGGATGGTTTCGCCGGTCTCGTAGACGAAGAACTCCATCCGATCGAGTTCCTGCAGGAGGTCGTTGGGGAATTCGATGTCGGCCTTGTCGATCTCGTCGATCAAAAGCACGACCTTCCTGCCGGCGGCGAACGCCTCCCAGAGCTTGCCGCGCTTGATGTAGTTCCTGATGTCGTTGAAGCGCTCGTCGCCAAGCTGGCTGTCGCGCAGGCGCGAGACGGCGTCATATTCGTACAGGCCCTGCTGCGCCCGCGTCGTCGACTTGACGTGCCATTCGATGAGGTCGAGGCCAAGTGCTGACGCCACCTGGCGGGCCAGTTCCGTCTTGCCGGTGCCTGGCTCGCCCTTGACCAGCAAGGGCCGCTCCAGCGCGATCGCCGCGTTGACGGCCACCATCAGATCCTTGTCGGCGACATAGGCCGCCGTGCCTTCGAAACGCATTCTTGCTCCTCGGTTGGTCATGGCAACCGTAAGGACGCGGCTCACCCTGTGCAAGGTGCGCGCCGGCCGCGACGAATGGGCTTGAACCCTGATGGAAACATATGCCCGTCTCACTGGCGCTTAGCCGGCCGGCAGCCTATATTGGGCGGGACGGTCTGTGCTTCCCGGCAGGAGAACATTTTCCCCGGGGCCTTAACGATCCTTAGGGAGCTGTCCCTGGGAAGACCCGTGGGTTTTCTCACACGGCGCCCACCTACTTTGTAGGTTCCCGGGATCGCTCTCTCCACCGGTTGTGTGGATCGTCACTTATTGCCACGCGTCCCGCATTTCGGTGGATGATTGCGGTGGAAAACGTCGCTCCCAAAACTCCATCCAGATCTGACCTTTTCTACCCTGGCTGCATGACCTCTCTCAAAGACCTGAAAAAGCAGCTTCGCCGTGAGGCCCTCGGACGCCGCGATGCGCTCGATGAGTTCTGGCGGGTGGAGGTCGCGCTTGAAATGGCAGAGACAGCACGCGATCATCTCGATGTCGAGCCAGGCCAGATCGTTTCCGGCTTCTGGCCGATGCGTTCCGAAGTCGACGTTCGGCCGTTGATGTTTGTCTTGCGTGAAAAGGGCGCGCGGCTTTGCCTGCCGGCCATTCTCGACAAGACCACCATCGTCTTTCGCGAACTGGTGCGCGGCGCGCCGATGGTCGAGATGGGTTTCGGCACGGTCGGCCCGCACGAGGAAGCCGAGGTGCTCGACCCTTCGGTGATGCTGGTGCCGCTCGCCGCCTTCGATGCGCGCGGCCATCGCATCGGCTATGGTGCAGGCTATTACGACCGCGCCATCGCCAAGCTGATCGACAAGGGGCAGCCGCCGCGGCTGGTCGGCATCGCCTTCGACTGCCAGGAGGTGGCAATGGTGCCGGATGAGGAACATGACGTCGTCATTCCGGAAATACTGACCGAGAGCGGGTTGCGCCGCTTCGCGCCAAAATTGTAGATAGGAGACGCATGATCTTCACTGGCGTCATGCAGCTTTCGCTGACCTTCGGTGCGGGATCATATGAGACTTCTCTTCCTCGGCGACATGGTTGGAAAGACAGGACGGACGGCGGTGTGGGAACAACTGCCCGGCCTGATCTCCGACTTCAAACTCGATTTCGTCATCGTTAATGGTGAGAACGCCGCCGGCGGCTTCGGCATCACCGAAGAGATCTTTCGCGAGACGATCGCCGCCGGTGCCGATGTCGTCACCACCGGCAACCATGTCTGGGACCAGCGCGACGCGCTCGCCTTCGCGCCGCGCGAAGAGCGCTTCCTGCGCCCCTCGAACTTTCCCAAGGGCACGCCCGGGCGCGGCTCCGGTGTCTATATCTCCAGGAGCGGCGCGCGCGTGCTGGTCGCCAACATCATGGGCCGGGTGTTCATGCATCCCGAGCTCGACGATCCCTTCCAGGCCGGCGAACGCGAGCTTGCCGCCTGTCCGCTCGGCGAGCAGGCGGATGCCGTGATTATCGACTTCCACGCCGAGGCGACCTCGGAAAAAATGTGCTTCGCGCATTTCGTCGACGGCCGTGCCAGCCTCGTCGTCGGCACCCACACCCACCAGCCGACCAGCGATCACCAGATCCTCAATGGCGGCACCGGTTATATGTCCGACGCCGGCATGTGCGGCGACTATGATTCCTCGCTCGGCATGGACAAGGAGGAACCGCTCAACCGGTTCCTGTCGAAGGTGCCGAAAGGGCGTTTCGAGGCAGCCACCGGACCGGCGACCTTGTGCGGCGTCGGCGTCGATATTTCCGACCGCACCGGGCTCACCGAGCGGATCGCGCCGTTTCGTCGCGGGCCGCGGCTGGAGGAAACCGCACCGTCCTTCTGGTCGTGACATTGATATAGGCACCCTTAGTACCTAACTGCCGGCGACACTGCTCTAGATCGTTAAAAGAGGGGACGACCTCCATGCAGCTCATCGAATTCCTGGCGCCGCATTTCCAATTCGTGTCCGACCCGACCGCCTGGGTCGCGCTGCTGACGCTGATTGTGCTCGAGGTCGTGCTCGGCATCGACAACCTGATCTTCATCTCGATCCTGACCAACAAGCTGCCGGAAGCACAACGGGCCCGTGCCCGCCGGCTCGGCATCTCGGCGGCGCTGATCATGCGGCTGGTGCTGCTGGCCACCATTTCGATCATCGTGCAGCTGATCACGCCGGTGTTCACGGCCTTCGGCCACGGTTTTTCCTGGCGCGACCTGATCCTGATCGCCGGCGGCCTGTTCCTGGTCTGGAAGGCGACCAAGGAGATCCATCACACGGTCGATCCCGACGACCACAAGGATACGATGATGGGCGAGACGCTGCAGATCAGCCTTGCCGGCGCGATCTTCCAGATCCTGCTGCTCGACCTGGTCTTCTCGATCGATTCGATCATCACCGCCGTCGGCATGACCGACGAGATCGCCATCATGTACATCGCCGTGATCGTGGCGGTCAGCGTGATGATGCTGGCGGCCGGGCCGCTGGCCAACTTCATCGCCAAGAACCCGAGCATTGTCATGCTGGCGCTGGGCTTCCTTCTGATGATCGGCATGACACTGATCGCAGACGGCATGGGCTACCATGTGCCCAAGGGCTACATCTATGCGGCGATGGGCTTTTCGGCATTGGTCGAGGGGCTCAACATGCTGGCGCGGCGACGCAAGAAGTCGGGCGGCGGGCATTGAGGCAGCCCCTGAGCACCTAGTGCCCTGGCACGCCCTTCGGATGACGGTCGCCGATCAGGCCGAGCGTCAGGCCTTGTTCCAGCCACGCCTTGGCGCCGGCCAGCACCAGCGTGAAGCCGCCGGTTGAGCCGATGGCTTCTTTCACCTGCTCGTCGCCATTGCCGGCAAAGCCGAAATTGCGAACCTCGAGAAAGGTCGTCTCGCCAGGCATTTCCGTGAAAGTCCAGACCACGGTGGTCGGCGGATCGCTCCATTGCATGACGATCTTTTCGTTCGTGACGATCTCGCTGACGTCGACGGTCGTCGAGACACCGTACATACGCCACTCCCAGAGGACTTGCTTGCCGCTGTTCAGCCGGCCGCTGCCATGGGTGAACCAGAATTTCGTGGTGATGGCCGGATCGACGATGGCCTCGAATACATCGGCGACAGGCCGCCGGATCAGCATGCCGGCCTCGGCGGTTGGCTTTTCGCGGATGTCCATCGGATGCTCCTTTCGAGGCTTGGCGTTCACCAGGCGTCCGGTTCGCGCAGTATGTGAATAATGTTGGCCGGGTTGGTGATCCAGCCGCCGCGGAAGCCCTCGCCCAAGGGCTCGATGGCATCGCAACGCACAACACCGGCCTTGGCGAAATGATCCGCAGCCATGGGGAAATCCTTGGTGAACAGTTCCAGCCACACCTCGGCCTGGCTCATCATCGGCGCCTTATCGATCCACAGGCGGTTGGGGCCAAGCTCGAAGCCGATGGCCGGCGCCTTGTCCGTGAAAGGCTTCAGGCCGACGACGTCGCGGTAGAAGGCGATCGTCGCCTCATACTGGTGCGGCGGTACCTTCATGGCGATGTTGATGCCGCCGGTGATTTTCGTGGTCATTGCTGACTCCGTTGTCGTGTTCGGCTGTTGGTGGTCGACCTTGCCCAGACCAGTCATGCGAGATTGATCTGCCAGGAGACCCCGAACCTGTCGTTGAGCCATGCGAAACGGCGGCTGAAGCCGTAATTGTCGGGCGGCATCAGAAACCCGCCGTCCTTTGCCAGTGTCTCGACAATCCGGTCCAGTTCGTCCTCGGTGGAACAGTCCACATACAGCGAGAGCGACGGCGTGAAGGTGAAAGCGTGGTGGACGGAGCTGTTGAAGACCATGACTTCCAGGCCGGCGATCGACACGCGCGCAAGCTTGACCGTTCCATCCGGGCCGTCTTCGCCTGGGCCATAGCGTGTGATATCAAGGATGCTGCTGTCCGGAATGGTCTCGCTATAGAGGGCCATTGCCTCTTCGGCCTTGCCTTCGAACATCAGGAATGGCGTAACTTTCGTCATCGCAAGGCCCTCCATCTTCCTCTTGGACGCTCAAATTTGGGGTCGCTCAAATATTGGTCTCGTTGGCGGGTTCGCCCTTCATCTCGCTGCGGTAGTAGCCGTCGCGCAGATTGATGCCGTATTCGACATAGGCTTTCATGCAGGCCAGCATCTGCGACCAGCCTTCGCAGTTGAGGTAGGACTTCTTCAGGCCGACCGCGCCTTCCTGCCAGCCGCTCTCGGCGATGGTGACGAAGGTGCCGCGATCGTCGAGCGGCTCGAAATTCATCTCGATGCGGGTCTTGTAGGCGGGCTTGCCGTCGGCATCGGTGGCATCCCAGCGCAGCACGATGCGGCTGTCCTTGACCACTTCATCGACCTCGACCGGCACCTTGCCCCACCAGACGACGCCGGCACCGGCTTCCAGCGGGCCGCTGGCGCCGCCGATGGTGGTGAAATAGCCGCTGAGCTTTTTTGGATTGACGACCGCGTCGAAGACTTCGGCGACCGGTTTGCCGATGCGTCCTGAGACACTGAATCCAAGTGACATATCCACAACTCCTTCCCTTGATCGGTTCAAGAATATGTTATAGAAATATAACATGTCAAGCCGATCGCAAGATGACAATGTTTTCAAGGCGCTGGCGCATCCGCGCCGGCGCGAAATGCTGGACCAGCTGAAGGACACGCCGAAGACGACCGGCATGCTGTGCGATGCGTTTCCCGACATCGATCGCTGCACCGTCATGCTGCATCTCAAGGTATTGGAGGAGGCCGACCTGATCGTTGCGCGGCGCGACGGCCGCGAGCGCTGGAACCATCTCAACGCGCTGCCGATCAAGCAGATCCATGATCGCTGGATCAGCCAGTATGCCGGTCATGCGCTCAGCATCATCGACCGGCTGAAGTCGGATCTCGAGGCGTGAGCGGTCGCAGCATGCCATGCAGTGCCATGTCTTGCGCGGTGCGGCTGGACGAATTGAGCCGATTTATCTATAAGCCGGCCATTCCGACAGAGAACGTCGTGCTTCCACGAGTTGCACCTGGGACGCTCTGAAATTTTGAATTCGGGCATTGCGGCAGACGAGGTCAGATCACTTCGCTTCGGGATGCTCTAGCCGAGAAGACGACAGGGGTGCCATGGCCGGCCATTCACAGTTCAAGAACATCATGCACCGCAAGGGCCGCCAGGACGCGGTGCGGTCGAAAATGTTTTCCAAGCTGGCGCGCGAAATCACCGTCGCCGCCAAGAGCGGGACGCCCGATCCATCGATGAACCCGCGCTTGCGCCTTGCGATCCAGAACGCCAAGGCGGTGTCGATGCCGAAGGACAACATCCAGCGTGCCGTCAACAAGGCCTCGATGGGCGACGCCGAGAACTACGAAGCCGTGCGGTATGAGGGCTATGGCCCGGGCGGCGTCGCGGTCATCGTCGAAGCGCTGACCGACAACCGTAACCGTTCGGCGTCGAATGTGCGCGCCGCCTTTACCAAGGCCGGCGGAGCGCTCGGTGAAACCGGCTCGGTGTCGTTCATGTGGGACCGTGCCGGCGAAATCTACTATCCGGCCTCCGCAGGCAGTGCCGACAAGGTCATGGACGCGGCAATCGAAGCCGGCGCCGATGATGTCGAGTCGGATGAGGAAGGCCACACGATCTATTGCGCCTTCGAAAATCTCGGCGAGGTCTCGAAGGCGCTGGAAGGCGCACTCGGTGAGGCGGAATCGGTGAAGCTGATCTGGAAGCCGCAAAACAATATTCCGGTCGACGAGGACCGGGCACAGTCGCTGATGAAGCTGGTCGCCACGCTCGAGGATGACGATGACGTGCAGAGCGTCTACGCCAACTTCGAGGTCGACGACGAGACGATGGCCAAGCTCAGCGCGGCATGAGCGGAAGCCCGGCATGAGCGAGCAGTTCCTCCCCGCCATCCGCATCACCTACTGCACGCAGTGCCATTGGCTGCTGCGCGCCGGCTGGATGGCTCAGGAACTGCTGTCGACCTTCGGCACCGATCTCGGCGAGGTGACGCTGGTGCCCGGCACCGGCGGGATCTTCACCATCAGCTGCAACGACACGCTAGTCTGGGACCGCAAGCGCGACGGCGGCTTTCCGGACGCGGCCAAACTGAAGCAATTGGTCCGCGACGTCATCGACCCGGATCGCGACCTCGGTCATTCCGATCGGAAGACAAAGGCGTAGAGGTCGCCGGCGCTGCCGTCACTTGCGTCGCCACGCTCCGAAGGCGGCCCCAATCGCAATACCCACGGCGACGCCCATCGGAAGGTCATCCAGAGCGGTGCCGATCGCGGCACCGACACCAACTCCGATTGCCATGCCGAAGGCCATATTTGCGTATTGATCCTTCATCGGTCGCTCCATCCATCGTCGTCAACGCGTGGCGAACCAGAAGGATGCCAGCGCGGCTATGCCGCTGATGGCGCGGACATGGTTCCACATCACCCATTCATTGAGGTAGCGTGGCCACAGGCCTGCGCCATTGCTGCTGGCTGGATCGACGGCGGCGAGCGCATCGTTGAGCGGGACGTTGAAGATCATCGTCACCACCACGATGCCGATGAGATAGAGCAGGCTGCCGGCAATCAGCCAGAGCGAACCCGGCTGGCTCCAGCCAATCACCGCACCGATGGCGACAACGATGCAAACGAGCGCCGTGCCGAACAGCGCTGTCATGAACAGCGGGGTCACAGCTGTGACATTGATCGAATTCATCGCGGCAACGCCGCTTGCGGCTGGCATGCGGGCGAGGCCCGGCATGACGAAGCTGGAGAAAGCAAAGAAGACGCCGCCGACGACGCCCGAGCCGAGTGCGGCAATGAAGATGAGGGTGGGAAGAAGTTTCGCGATCATGTCATTTGCTCCATATGCCCGTTGCGTTTTCCTTCGCGTCAAGACATGAATAATCCTCACATTTGCAAAACGTGATAAACCCTCGTATTTTGTGAGTCAAGCGTTTAATGCATTTGGAGTCAGTCATTGGAAGACACGGCAGCCCCCGTTTCCCCGCAGGAGCAGGTTGCTTCACCGCGCCGGGCGCCGAGCCAGCAACGCAGCCGCGAGCGGGTCGAGCGCATGCTGGCGGCTGCCTCGGCGCTGATCGCCGAGCAAGGCAGCGATGCCATGCGCATGGGTGAGGTGGCGGAACGGGCAGGGGTGTCGATCGGGTCGCTCTACCAGTTCTTTCCGGACAAGCGGGCGATCATCTGGGCGCTGGCCGAGCGCTACACCGCCGAAAGCCAGTCCTGCATTTCGGCAGCACTGGCTGGTGTCAGCGACGCCAAAGGCCTGCAGTCCGCGTTTTCAGAGTTAGTCGACATCTATTACCGGCTGTTCCTGGCCGAACCGGTGATGCGCGACATCTGGTCGGGCACGCAGGCCGACAAGGCGCTGCGCCAACTCGAACTCGCCGACAGCCGCGCCAACGCCGAATTCCTCACCGCGGTGCTGAAACGGCTGCGGCCGGCGGTGGATCCGGCGACACTGGAAACCACGGCGTTTCTGGTCTGGCAGATGGGCGAGGCCGCCATGCGGCTGGCGATCTCCGTCGAGCGCCAGGAGGGCGACAGGCTGGTCGCCGCCTACAAGCGCATGGCGTTAAGGGAATTGCTGGCCGAGTAGGACCGCGCCGCAACAAAAAACCCGCCACAAGGGCGGGTTTTCGATCTGTGAAAGCTCGTTGAGCTTAGATGCCGAAACCTTCGAAACGCTTCTTGAACTTCGACAGGCGGCCGCCGCGGTCGAGCAGGGTCTGCTGGCCGCCGGTCCAGGCCGGGTGGGTGGTCGGGTCGATATCGAGGTTCATCGTATCGCCTTCCTTGCCCCAGGTCGAACGGGTCGTGTATTCGGTGCCATCGGTCATGACGACCTTGATGGTGTGGTAGTCGGGATGAATAGCGCTCTTCATGGCTCGGTTCCTGGCTTGCCGGCGCTGCCGACGGGCATAAGCCTGCGTCGATGCGCCTCTTTTTAAAACTCGAAGCCGCAGCTATTGAGGAGCCACGGCTTCTAAAACGGTCGGCGAGCCTATACATCAGCCGGAATTGAATCACAAGGCCGCGGCAAGCGCATATTGAGGCGCAGACCCCAAGGGCGGCTGGAGGAAACATCGGGATGGCGCAAATCACCAGCGCAGACGAGCGCCGGCGTTCGCTCAAGCCGCTCCGGCGCCTGTTCCCGTACATCACGCACTATCGCACACTGGTCGTCGGCGCCATCATCTCGCTGGTCATCGCGGCGGCAACCACGCTGGCGCTGCCGCTGGCGGTGCGACGCATGATCGATCATGGTTTTTCGTCGTCCAGCACTACCTTCATTGCCGAATATTTCGCCGCCCTGGTGGCGATGGCCGCCCTGCTGGCGGCGGCATCGGCCGGCCGCTACTATTTCGTCATCACGCTGGGCGAGCGCGTCGTCGCCGACATCCGGCGCGATGTCTTTGCCCATGTGACGACGCTGTCGCCTGCCTTCTTCGACACCGCCCAGTCCGGCGAGATCGTGTCGCGGCTTGCCGCCGACACGACGCAGGTCAAGTCGGCGGTCGGAGCCACGGCCTCGGTAGCGCTGCGCAATGTCATCCTTGGTCTTGGCGCGGTGGGAATGATGGTCATCACCAGTCCGAAACTGTCGGGCCTGGTCATTGCCGCCATTCCTGTCATCGTGCTGCCGCTGGTCGCTTTCGGCCGTTCGGTGCGGCGCAAATCACGCCAGGCGCAGGATACGCTGGCCGATGCCACGGCCTATGCCAGCGAGCAAATCGGCGCGGTGCGCACGCTGCAGGCCTTCACCAATGAGAGGCTGGTCACCGGGCATTTCTCGGCCGCGGTGGAAGCTGCTTTCGAGGCCGCACGCTCCTCGATCTTCGCGCGCTCCTTCCTTACCTTCTTCGCCATTTTCACCATCTTCTCGTCCGTCGTGGCGGTGCTGTGGTTCGGCTCGCGCGACGTGCTCGAAGGCTCGATATCGCCGGGTACGCTCGGCCAATTCCTGCTCTATTCGGTGTTCGCCGCCGGTGCACTTGGGGCGTTGTCGGAAGTCTGGGGCGAGCTTGCGCAAGCGGCGGGTGCCGCCGAACGGCTGACCGAGATCCTGGCCGAGAAGCCGGCGATCCAGGCTCCCGCCGATCCGAAGCCGCTGCCGGCCGTCGCCAAGGGCGCGATCGTCTTCGACAATGTCTCCTTCTCCTACCCGGCGAGGCCCGACCGCGCCGCCGTGCACGGCTTGAGCTTTCAGGTCATGCCGGGCGAGACGGTGGCGATCGTCGGGCCGTCAGGGGCCGGCAAGAGCACGGTGTTTTCACTGATCCTGCGCTTCTACGATCCCGAAACAGGCAAGATCCTGATCGACGGTGTCGACGTGCGCGAGGCCGATCCCGTTTCGGTCCGCCAGCGCATCGCGATCGTGCCGCAGGACGTCACCATTTTCGCGGCAAGCGCGCGTGACAATATCGGTTTCGGCCGGCCGGGAGCCAGCAAGGCCGAAATCGAGACGGCGGCGAAGGATGCACTTGCCGATGAATTCATCCTCAAGCTGGAAAAAGGCTATGACAGCCAGGTCGGTGAGCGCGGCGTGACGCTGTCAGGCGGCCAGCGCCAGCGGGTTGCGATCGCCCGCGCCATCCTGCGCGACGCCCCGATCCTGCTGCTCGACGAGGCCACCTCCGCCCTCGACGCCGAAAGCGAGACGCTGGTGCAGACGGCGCTGGAACGGCTGATGCAGGGCCGCACCACGATCGTCATCGCCCACCGCCTGGCAACGGTGCTGAAGGCCGACAGGATCCTGGTCATGGATGGCGGCTCGATCGTCGAGGAAGGCACGCATCAAAGCCTTGTCGCCAAGGGCGGCATCTATGCGCGGCTGGCCAAGCTGCAGTTCGAAACCGGCGCCAGCGCCTTCAGGGGTGCGGCGGAGTAGGCTCAGCTCAGTCCGGTTTCCAGTCCGCGAGTAGGACAACGCTGCCAAACTGTTTGGCTTTAGCAAAATGGCGCTGGTCAGCCGTGACAAAAGTGCCGCCACGTTCGATAGCCATTGCGTGATAGATGCTGTCAAACAGAGTTGGGTGGCCCTTGTCAGCAGTGGCCGACGTTGCAATTTTCTCGGCTGTAGCCAAGTCCTGGATAGTCGGCTCTTCAATTGCCAGCCCCAACTCTCGAAACTGATCGAAAAGCTGGCCGACTACGGCAAGCGGCAATTCGACATGCAAGGCGGCTGATAGTGCCTCATACAACACTATTGACGGAGCGAGATAACCTTGTCCCTGCTCCAACATGCGATCGACCAAATCGCGTGCGGCCTTGCTGTCCTCCTCTTGCTTGAGAAGCTTCACGAACACGGAAGCATCTACGACGATCATTTCTTGGTGCCTTCGAGCACGTCGAAGGGGCGGCCATCCCACTTCATCCGCTGGAGGCGTAGGAAATCGGTGGTACTTTCACCTCGAACGCTGGATTCGCGCGGCAGTTCGTCCAGCATTTTTTTAAGGCGCTTGACCGCAACGGCACGTAGCGCCTGATCTATTGCCTTCTCCACGAAACGCGATCTCTCGCTTTTCGGCACTTCGTCCTCCAGCCGGTTCTTGATTTCAGCGGCGATGGAAAAGGTGGCACGTTCTTTCGGAGTAGAAATTCCCACGATGCGTTCCTTCAATTCCTCATACGGAAATATATGCTCCAAGGGTATGAAACGCAATGCTCCTACGGCGTCAGGCCTTCCCGTACCGGTTCTTCAGGTGATCGGTGAAATAAATGGCGTTGAGCTTTTCGCCGGTGGCGCGTTCGAGCAGATCCGGCGTCGACCAGCGTGATCCCTGCGCCCAGATTTTTTCGCGGCGCCACTCGTTGATCGCCTCGAAATTGCCTTTGGCGAGATCGTCATCGGCGGCAGGATGATCCCGCGTCAGCGCCGCCCATTGCTGCGCCGCCATCATCGCGCCCAGCGTATAGGAGGGGAAATAGCCGAAGGCGGCCCCTGGCCAATGCACGTCCTGCATCGGCCCGTCGGCCGGATTGTCGATGGTGGAAAGACCGAGGTAATCGCGCATCTTGGCGTCCCAGGCTTCGGGCAGGTCGGCGACCTCCAGCCGGCCCGCGACGAGCTCCTGCTCCAGTTCGTAGCGCAGGATGACATGCAGGGGGTAGGTCACCTCGTCGGCATCGACACGGATCAGGCCGCGCTCGACGCGATGCACATGCGGCAGGATATCGTCGAGCGACCAGGCCTCACCGAGATGCTTTTCGATCACCGGCAGCGCCCAGTTCCAGAAGGCCGGGTTGCGGCCGAGCTGTTTTTCGACGAACAGGCTCTGGCTTTCATGCACGGCCATGCCGCGCGCCTTGCCGAGCGGCCAGTGTGACCATGCCTTCGGCAGGTTCTGTTCGTAGAGCGCATGGCCGGTCTCGTGCAGCACGCCCATCAGCGCCGACAGGAAGTCGGACGTCTTGTAGCGGGTGGTGATGCGCACGTCGCTCGGCACGCCGCCGCAGAAAGGATGGTGCGACACCGACAGCGACCCGTGTGTCAGGTCGAAGCCGATCGCCGCCATCATGGCAAGGCCGAGCTCGCGCTGCCGGTCGATCGCATAGGTGCCCGACAGCGGCTTCAGCGGGCGCTTGCGCAGCCGTGCGTCCTGGATAGCCAGCGCCTCCGGCACGAAGCCTTTCAGGAAAGCCTTCAGGTCGGCGAAGACTGGCGTGATGTCGGCGGTGCGGTTGCCGGGGTCGTACTGCTCCATCAGCGCGTCATAGGGGGCGAGGCCGAGCATGTCGGCACGCAGCGCCGCTTCCTCGCGCACCAGCGCCACGACGCCCTCCAGCGCCGGCTGGAAGCCTGCCCAGTCGTTCTTGCCGCGCAGGCCGCGCCACAGCTGCTCGCAACGCATGCGCGCGGTCGTCTGGCGTTCGACGAATTCGACCGGCAGGCAGGTCAGGTTGGTATATTGGCGCCGCAGTTCCGAGACCGCGGTGCGCTGCTCTTCACCCAACGCTTCCTGCTCTGCCGCGGCGATCCAGTCTGCTATCTCCGGCGCCGTTGCCCTGGTGTGATACATGCCGGCCAGTGCCGACATCGCTTCGGCGCGCTTCTCGCCGCCGCCGACGGCCATGTGCGTGGCCTCGTCGGCGCCGAGGATGGCCAGCGCATGCTCGAGCGCTTCGAGCTTGTGGCCGAAATCATCGAGTTTCTGAAAGGACATGGCGGCTTCCGCGATTGGGGACGGCGCGAACAGACACCAACGCAAATGCGTTTGCAACCCTCAGGCACCGCGCAACGGACGCATCTTGCGTGGGGGCGGTCATGCGTGAAATGCTGCCGGCAACAATTGGGGGAAACAACATGATCGGCAACATCCTGGTCGCGCTGGTGGCCTTGATCCATGCCTACATCGTCTATCTGGAGATGGTGCTGTGGGACACGCCGCGTGGGCACAAGGCATTCAATCTGACGCCCGAATTCGCCAGTGCCTCGAAGGTGCTCGCCGCCAATCAGGGGCTCTATAACGGGTTCCTCGCCGCCGGCCTGATCTGGGGGCTTTACCTCGGTGCGGCCGGTTTTCGGGTCAAGCTGTTCTTCCTGTCGTGCGTGGCCATTGCCGGCCTCTATGGCGCGGCAACGGTTGGCCGCAAGATCCTGTTCATCCAGACCGTGCCGGCGGCGATTGCCCTGATCGCGGTGTGGCTCGGCTGGTAAAAAGGACGCCCGCGGGATGGCTCCCGAAGGCGTCAACGGTCCCTTCCTCTTGGACCGTTTCAGCCGTCCTTTTGGACCGTTTAGCCGTTCGGGTAATTGCCGCCGTCGGCGCCGTCGCCTATCAAAAAACCACTGCCGGTATCGACCATCAACCGCTGGTCGATATTGTCGAGACGACGCAACAGGTCATGGTATTGCGCGGCCGGTATCCTGCCATGATAGGACGCGGCGACTTTCTTGGCCGTTTGACCGATGTGGGCCGTGCGCATTTCCAGGCGTTCCGCCACGGCTGGGGTGATGTTGTTGGCCTGTCTCGCGTCCACGATGCCCTGATGCACGCCCTGCACCTGTTGGATGAGCGCCTCGACACGCGGGCCAGTCATGTCGGTCGGATCGGTCGCGTCGAGAGCGCCTTTGTGATGGCCCGCGGCATAGGCGCCGGCAAGCGGAACGGCGATGAGGAACGCCGTGAGTGTCGCAGTTCTAAGCGAGGTCTTGAAAGAGCGCATCACGCGTCTCCTCTTGTAGAGGAAAGCGGCGGTTGTCCGCCCGCCTTCCGGCCTTGGGCCGTCCGGTTCCGTCGCGTCGCGATGAGGGGGGATTCATCGCCGGCGGTTCTCGGCCCGGGCGGCAAGCTAGGACCGCCCTGCGACAATGTGTAATTAAAAAAAGATAATCTTTTCAGGCCTTGCCGGCCTTGATCCGCGCCCTAGAGTTGAGCCGACGAACAAGTTCGCGTGAGGACGGATCAACGTTCGGTGAGCTTCAGTTCAATACGGCGGTTCTTGTTGCGCGCCTCTTCGGTGTCGGCGGGGTCGAGCGGCTGGAACTCACCGAAACCGGCGGCGACGAGCCGGTTGGCAGGCACGCCGTTCTCGATCAGGAATTTCACCACCGAGGTCGAACGGGCCGTCGACAGTTCCCAATTGTCGCGGTAGCGGCCGGCGCCGGAGAGCGGCTTGTTGTCGGTGTGGCCGTCGACGCGCAGCACCCAGTTGATCTCGGGCGGGATTTCCTTCTGCAACTCGATGATGGCGTCGGCGAGCTTCTTCATCTCGACCTTGCCGGCATCGTTGATCACCTCGGAGCCGGTCGGGAACAGCACTTCCGACTGGAAGACGAAGCGGTCGCCGACGATGCGGATGTTCTCGCGGTCGGCGAGGATTTCGCGCAAGCGGCCGAAAAAGTCGGAGCGGTAGCGGTTCAACTCCTGCACGCGCTGTGCCAGTGCGACGTTGAGGCGACGGCCGAGGTCGGCGATCTTGGTGTTTGAATCGCGGTCGCGGATTTCGGAGACGTTGAGCGCATCCTCGAGCGCACCGATCTGCTTGCGCAGTGCCGCGATCTGCTGGTTGAGGATCTCGACCTGGCTCAGTGCCTGCTGGCTGATCTGGCGCTGGCTGTCGAGTTCGCCGCCGAGCGCCGCGGCGCGCTGGTTGGCGGCGTCGCCGGCGCCCGCACCTTGCGCCAGCAATTGCTGGAGCCGGCTCCTTTCCGCTTCCGCCGCCGACAGCGATGCCTGCAGATTGGCCAGCGAGTCATCCTTGTCCTGCGCCGTCGAGCGCTCCAGCGCCAGCAACTGCGTCAGTTCGTTGATCTGGGAGTTGAGGCGCGAGAGTGCCGTATCCTTGCCGGAGATTTCGCGTCCCAGCAGGAACTGCGCCAGCACGAAGACCGTGAGCAGGAACATGATCGCCAGCAACAACGTCGACAGCGCGTCGACGAAGCCCGGCCAGTAGTCGATGCGGCGATCGGTGCGCCGGCCCCTGGCGAGTGCCACTTCAGTGCACTCCGGGCTTCTTCAGGGCATCGGCGATCTTTTCCAGCGTGTTGCGCATCGCCTTCTGCTCGTCGGACTGGGCCTCGACCCAGTCGCGCATGATCTGCTGTTCCGAGCGCATGTTCTTGACCAGGCCGGAAATGCCGTCGGCGAGATTGGCCATGGCGGTGGCGACGCGCGGGTTGGAGCCGCCGCCATTCTCCTGCATGCTGCGCAGCCGTTCCGACAGCACCCGGATCTCGTCGGAGGATTCGGTCTTGGCTGGGTCGGCGACGACGATGTCCGACGACAGGTCGGTCACCGAGGACAGCCAGTTTTCCAGTTCGGTGTAGAAGCGCGTCTGGGCGCGGCCGGCCTGCAGGTCGAGGAAGCCGAGCACCAGCGAGCCGGAGAGGCCGAACAGCGAGGACGAGAAGGCCGTGCCCATGCCGGCCAGCGGCGCGGAAAGCCCCTGCTTCAAGGAATCGAGCACCGCGGCGGCGTCACCGGTGCCGGGATCGAGCGATTCGATGGTCTCGCGGATCGAACCGATGGTGTTCAACAGGCCCCAGAAGGTGCCGAGCAGGCCAAGGAACACCAGCAGGCCGACGAGATAGCGCGAGGTGTCGCGGCTTTCGTCGAGGCGGGTGGCGATGGAATCGAGCATGGTGCGCATCGAACTGGTCGAGAAGGCCATCGCCGAGGAACGGCCGATCATCGCCTTCATCGGCGCCAGCAGCACCGGTTCTGTCGTTTCAGAGCCGGCACGGAAGGAGTTGACCCAGCGCACTTCGCGAAACAGTCGCCCGACCTGGGCGAAGGCCAAAAGGATGCCGACCACCAGCACGCCGACGATCAGGCCATTGAGGCCGGGATTGCTGCCAAAGGCGGTCGAGATCTGTCGGGTCAGAATGGCGGCGATGAAGGCGACGATGACCAGGAAGATCACCATGGTCAGCAAAAAGACCTGCGGGCTCGATAGTTTATGCGGGTCGTAGATCAGGACATCAGAACGTCTGCCCATGCCGAAGGATCTGAGAAAAGCCATCCGTGCCCCGTTTCCGATGCCGCCGCCGATCACGTAAACCGCGACTCTAAACGGAATTGTGACCAAATTGAATGGCGCTTGGCAATATAGCCGCGTCGATAGTGTCAGAGGCGATTGATGACCAGACAGTCGACCATGGCGGCCAGATGCAGACCGGCGCCGGTGACGACGAAACCGTGCCACAGCGCGTTGTGGAAGCGCAGCCCCTTCCAGGCGAAGAAGATGACGCCGCAGGAATAGACGATGCCGCCGGCGACGATCAGCGCTATCGATGTCGTCGGCAGCGTCTGGACAAGCGGCTTGACCAGGATGATGCCGCTCCAGCCGATGGCAAGATAGAAGCCGATCGCCAGCCGGTCGAAACGGCCGGGAAAGAACACCTTGATGGCAATGCCCAGCACTGCCGCGGTCCAGACCAGCACGATCATCCAGCGCGCCAGCGGTGAGCCTTCGAGCTGCGCCAGGAAAGGCGTATAGGTCGCGGCGATCAGCAGATAGATGGCGGCGTGGTCGAAACGCCGCAACACCCATTTCGCCGGCGACGACACCGGCCACAGATTGTAGGTCATCGACACCGAGAGCACGGTGAGCAGCGAAACCACGTAGAAGGCGGCGGCGATGTATTCGCCCGGTCCGACACGAAACGCCGCCAGCGCCAGCAGTGCGGAACCGGCCGATATCGCCAGCACGATGCCGACCGCGTGGACGATACCGTCTGCGATCATCTCGGCACGCGAATAGTGCCAGCGTCCGATGAACGGGATATCGGGGTAGGGTTCGTTGTCTCTCACTAAGCCGGGTTCCTGCACCGCGCCCTCCAATTTGGGCGCATGCCGGGCAGTATTTCAAGCTTTCGTTGCGGTTTTGCGACTGCGGCGCATCAGCGCGGCGTGCCTGTCAGCGGGAGGAGAGCGGCTTCTTCACGACCTTCAGCAAAGCGCGTTGGATGACCTCGTTGCCGGCGACGACCGAGCCGTTGTCGAGCATGTCCTGGCCGCCATCCATGTCGGAGACGAAGCCGCCCGCCTCGCGGATCAAAAGCAGCCCGGCGGCGATGTCCCAGGCCGACAGGCCGGTTTCCCAGAAGCCATCCATGCGGCCGGCGGCGACATAGGCGAGATCGAGCGAGGCGGAGCCGAGGCGGCGGACGCCGGAAACCTCGGCCATGACGTTGCGCAGTTCGACCAGGAAATTGCCGTGGTGGCCGCGGCCGAGATGCGGCATGCCGCAGCCGATCACGGTGTCGACCAGCTTGATGCGGCCAGCGACGCGCAAGCGGCGGTCGTTCATGAAGGCGCCGCCGCCGCGTTCGCAGGTGTAGAGTTCGTCCATCGCCGGATTGTAGATAACGCCGGCGACGATCTGGCCCTGGCGCTCCAGCGCGATCGAAACGGCAAAGAGCGGAATGCCGTGCAGGAAATTGGTGGTGCCGTCGAGCGGGTCCACGATCCAGCGATGCTGGCCGTCGTCGCCTTCGACCACGCCGCGCTCTTCCATCAGGAAGGAATAGCCTGGCCGAGCCTTGGACAGTTCGGCAAAGACGATGTCCTCTGCCTTGCGGTCGGCCTGGCTGACATAGTCGCCGGGGCCTTTCATCGAGACCTGCAGGTTCTGCACTTCGCCGAAGTCGCGCGACAGTGAGCGGCCGGCCTTCATTGCGGCCTGGACCATGACGTTGAGAAGGGCTGAGCGTGCCATAGTGCTTTTTCCCGGTGCTGCGCTTTAAACTCCGCCTCGATGCATGTCGGTGACCCAGAACCGGGGCCACTTTTGGCGACATGCGTCAGTCGGCGCGGCGCACGTAAGTGATTTCGTTGGTGTCGACGATGATGCGCTCGCCGGCGCCGATGAAGGGCGGCACCAGGACGCGGATGCCGTTCTCCAGGATCGCCGGCTTGTAGGACGATGCCGCCGTCTGACCCTTCACCACCGGGTCGGCCTCGGTGATGGTCAGCGTCACATAGTCGGGCAGCGAAATGCCGATCGGCCGCTCTTCGTAGAGCTGGACCGTCACCATCATGCCGTCCTGCAGGAAGGCGGCGCGATCGCCGACGAAGTCCTTGTTCAATTCGAGCTGCTCGTAGCTCTGGGTGTCCATGAACACCAGTGCGTCTTCCTGCGCGTAGAGGAAGGAAAAATCCTTCAGGTCGAGCCGGATTTGTTCGACCGTCTCGGCCGAGCGGAAGCGCTCGTTGAGCTTGGTGCCGTTGATGAGGTTCTTCAGTTCGACCTGATTGTAGGCGCCGCCCTTGCCGGGCTTGACGGTGTTGGTCCTGACCGCCACCCAAAGGCCGCCATCATGCTCGATGACATAGCCGGGACGGATTTCGTTGCCATTGATCTTGGCCATGATGAGATGATCCGGAATGATGCCAACGGCCACGCCGTTGGTATGGGATGTTCGCTGGGAAAGCGATTTCGGGCTCCCAAGACCACAAATCGCCAGAAGAGGCAAGGGAGCGGGCAGGTCGGTGCCAGGCGAGGGGAGCCGAGGTTACACTTGCAATGAAAGCGAGAACCGCAGTCAAGGCAGCCGGTTTGCCTTCTGCAGCGCCTGCTTGGTCTGGTCGTCGTCCAGCCCCTGCAGGAAGTCGTCCATCTGGGGGTCGATGAGGCCGGCACGGCGGGCGACGACGTACCAGGCGCCGGCAAGCACAAGGTCCGGATCGGTGCCGATGCCTTGCATGTAGAGCTTGGCCAGGCGGTTCTGGGCGGCGACATTGCCGCCTTCCGCCGCCTGCTTCATCCAGCCGAAGGCGGATTTCAGGTCGCGCGCACCGCCGCGGCCTTCGATCATCCAGGCGGCGAGATCGATCTGCGCGGTGTCGTAGTTCTGCCTGGCTGCCTGCGCCAGCAGGCGCCTTGCCTGGGCGTCGTCGCGTGGCTTGCCGCCGACGCCATTGGCGTAGATCTGCGACATCGCGTATTGCGCGTCCGCGAGGCCGGTCGCGGCGGCGCGCTCATAGTAGGAGACCGCCTTGGCCATGCCGGCGTCGCCGGGGTCCTGCTGGACCAGCATCTGCGCGAAATTGAATTGCGCCAGCCGGTTGCCGGCTTCGGCGGCGGCCTGCATCAAGGCGTAGGCCTCTTTTCCATCCTTTTTGACATAGCGGCCGTCGAGCAGCATCAGCGCATACTGGAACTGCGATTCCGGCACACCCTGTTCGGCGGCCAGCGCGTACCATTTCGCCGCTTGCGCCGAATTGACCGGTACACCGAGCCCCCGCGACAGGATCTCGGCCACCAAGGTCTGCGCCGCCGAATCGCCGTTTTGCGCCCGGACCAATGCCAAATTGTAAGCTGTCTTGTAGAGACCGCGCTGGAAGGCGCCATAGGCCGCGTCTGCGGGTTTTGCGCCGAAGCGGTCGGGATTGACTGTGTCGGCCGACGGCAGCGGCGCCGGTTCTGCCGTGGTGGCGGGCTGCGGCAGCGGCTTGTCGATCGGCTTGTCGGTGTGGATGCCGATTTCCGGCTTGGGCTGCGGCAGCGGGATGGTCTCCGCGGCCGCTGCCTGGACCATCAGCACCGCAAGCAGAGCCTGGAGGGGAAGCCTCGCCGAGGGCACGTCAGTCCTCGAAGCGAGGCGCGGTCTCGTCGAGCAGCGCGTTGGCGCTGGCGACCGCTGTCTTGGGATCGGTGCCGTCGGCAAACACGGCGCTCGACAGTGCCACGAATTCGGCACCTGTGGCGCCCACGGCTTCGACCGAGGCGATGTCGGATCCGGCCATGACGATGCACGGGATCTGGATCATGTCCGCCCACCATGCGCCGAGCGACAGGTTGCGCGGGTGCGGTCCGGGCTTGTTGTCGTAACCGAAGCGGCCGAAGAAGATGTAATCGGGCCGTGTCTCACCGAGCTCGAGCGCGTCGTCACGCGTCTTGGCGCCGCCGGTGCCGACCATCATCTTTGCCTGGAAATGCTCGATCGTCTCGGCGAGCTCGGCCTTGGAGACCTCGACATGGATGCCGTCGGCCTGGACGCGGCCGGCTATGCGGGTGTCGCCGGCGATGATGACAGCAACGCCGGCGGCTTGCGCTGCCGGCACGATCTGTTCGGCGAAAGCCTGGAAGGAGGCTTCATCCATGCCGTTCTCGGGCAGGATCAGCGAAGCGACATCGCCGCCACCGAATGCCGCGACAATACGGGCCGCCGGCACGCCGGGCGGCGCGATCAGCACGATGCGACAGCGGTTGGGGGGCGTTGCTTCATTCATGGTTCTTCGGGTCCCGCGTTTCGCCTATGCCGGGCGAAGATGGTTGGATTGCGGCATAGAGCAAAGTGCCCGCCTTGAACAGGCGGGCAGCCGGGATCGCGATGTTTGATCCGCCGGGCAGCCGGGAGGGCGCATCACTTGATCGGGTGCGGGCTCGCGACGGGCGGTTTGCCTTTCCACACCGTCCAGCCGAGATTCATGCCGGCAGCGGCGATCAGGATGGCGGTGGCGCCGACGACCTGGCTCAGATGCAGCCGATGGCCGAAGGCGACGACGTCGACCAGAATGGCGACGACGGGATAGATGAACGACAGTGATCCCTGCAGATGCGTCGGCAGCTTCTGGATGGCGCCGTACATCAGTATGTACATCAGGCCGGTGTGGACGATGCCGAGCGTCGCCAGCATAGACCAACTCCAGGTATCGACGGGAAGCTGGGAAAGATTGGCGAACGGCGCCAGCATGACCACGCCGACGCAGACCTGGATCAGTGCGATGAGGTGCGGCGGCGTGCCCTTGAGTTTCTTGGTGACGATGGCGGCGACGGCCCAGAAGAAAGCCGCGCCCAATGCCATGACGATGCCGGTAAAATAATCCGTGCCGACATCACCGGCGTCGGGGGCCGACTGCACGATCAGCACCATGCCGGCGAAGGCGATGGCCAGCCAGGTCAGCTTGGTCAGGGTCAGCCGTTCAGCGAAGAAAAGCGCACCGAAGCCGACCAACATGAAGGGCTGCGTGTTGTAGACAGCGGTGGCGATCGAGATCGACGCGCGCGAGAATGCGCTGAACAGCAGCAGCCAGTTGACGACGATTGCGACGCCGCCGAGCGCGGCGATGCCGATGATGCGCAGCGACAGCTTGTTGCGCAGCAATCCCAGCCCGGCGCAGATGATGAGCAGCGTCAGCGCGCCGAAAGCGCAACGCCAGAACACCACATCCATGATTGGCTGGCCGGACAGGACGACGAACCATCCGATCGTTCCCAGGATGGCCATTGCGGCTGACATTTCGACCGTGCCGCGCACCGTTTCGTTCACAACGAATCTCCGTATCGGTTGAGCCGCAATAATCTCATGCTGCCGCGAAGCTTTCCATCTGATTGGAAAGGGTGTATGGCCGGTTAGCCTAATTATATTAGGAGAAACTCCAAACTATCGGGGAAAGAAAAAAGATGCTGGATGATCTCGACCGAAATCTCCTTGAAATCCTGGTCAAGGATGCGCGCACCTCGCTGAAGGAGCTGGCCGCCCAGGTCGGGCTGTCGTCGCCAAGCGTTTCGGAGCGGCTGCGACGGCTCGAGGAGCGCGGCGTCATCCGGGCGTTCACCGTCGAGATCGATCCGCTGGCGCTCGGCTATACCTTGCAGGCGATTGTGCGCATCCGGCCTTTGCCGGGCAAGCTGCACATCGTCCAGAAGCTGATCGAGGACATCCCCGAATTCGGCGAATGCGACAAGGTGACGGGCGATGACTGTTTCGTCGCCCGGCTGTTCGTGCGCTCGATCGGCGATCTCGACGGGATTCTCGACCGTATCGCAGACAAGGCCGAGACAAGCACCGCCATCATCAAGGCGCAGCCGATCCGGCGGCGTCCACCGCCGCTCGATGCAGCTTCACCGCGCGACAGGGCAAAGGTCTTGCAGGCATCCTGATCGAGTTGGTGGAAAGCCGGTGGCCGGTTGGTTAGTGTGCCGGAACAAACGAGGCCGGAACCATGGCGCAGAACATATACGACCGTGAGGATTTCTTCGCAGGCTACAGCCAGCTCGGCCGTTCGGTCGAAGGGCTGAAGGGTGCCGCCGAGTGGCCGGCACTGCGCGCCATGCTGCCCGATGTCGGCGGCTTGAGGGTCGTCGATCTCGGCTGCGGCTTCGGCTGGTTCTGCCGCTGGGCCCGCGAGCATGGGGCGGCGCAGGTGCTTGGCCTGGATCTCTCGGAGAAGATGCTTGCCCGGGCAAGGGCCGCCCACCCGGATGCGGGCATAGACTATGAGACGGCCGATCTCGATCGGCTCAGCCTGCCGGAAGCCAGCTTCGATCTCGTCTACAGCTCGCTCGCCTTGCACTATGTCGAGGATGTGTCGCATCTGTTCGGGACCGTGCATCAGGCCCTGGCGCCCGGCGGGCATTTCGTCTTTTCGACGGAACATCCGATCTTCATGGCGCCGACCAAACCCGGCTGGGTGATCGATGCCGAAGGCCGCAAGACGTGGCCTATCGACCAGTATCTAGTGGAAGGACCGCGCAGCACGGACTGGCTGGCCAAGGGTGTCGTGAAACATCATCGCACGATCGGCACCACGCTCAACGCTCTGATCCAAGCCGGCTTCACCATCGGCCATGTCGAGGAGTTCCGTCCGACATCAGAGCAGATCGCGGCCAAACCCGAACTGGCTGAGGAACTCGAGCGGCCGATGTTCCTGCTGGTCTCGGCGCGTCGGTAGGCGCAGGCCTGCGTCGGCTCGCATGTGCGGCCGCCACGCTCATATTTGCTGTCGCTCCGCCCGGCATTCTGGGCTATTCAAGCGTCGACACGCTTTCCCTCCGGACCAGTCCCCCTCCCATGTCAGGCCTGCTTCTCGACCCGTGGTTCTATGCGGCCGCCATTCCGGCGGTCATTCTGGTCGGCCTGTCCAAGGGCGGCTTTGGCGGCGCCGTCGGCTTCGTCGGCGTGCCGCTGATGGCCCTGACCATGCCGCCGGTGCAGGCGGCGGCCATCCTGCTGCCGATCCTGTGCCTGATGGACATCGTCTCGGTATGGACATGGTGGGGCGTTTATAACAGAAAGATGCTGGTCGACATGATGCCGGGCGCCGTCATCGGCATCGGCCTTGGCTGGCTGACGGCGGCACTGGTCACCGAAGAGGCGGTGCGGCTGATCGTCGGCGCCGTCGCCATCATCTTCGTCCTGCGCTGGCTCTATCTGCAGTTCCGCCACGGCGCCGACCACGCAGCCGCGCCCAACCGTGTGGCCGCCGCGGTCTGGGGCACGGTCGCCGGGTTCACCAGTTTCGTCGCCCATGTCGGCGGCCCGCCCTTCCAGGTCTATGCCTTGCCGATCCGTCTCGATCCGAAGGTTCTGTCGGGCACCGCCGCGATCTTCTTTGCCGCCACCAATGCGCTGAAACTTGTGCCTTATTTCGCGCTCGGCCAGTTCGACACCGCCAATCTGACGGCATCGGCGGTGCTGATGCCGCTGGCGCCGCTGTCGACCATTGCCGGGGCCTGGCTGGTGCGCCGGATGCGGCCGGAAACCTTCTATCCCTTCACCTACGCAACCGTCGCGGTCGTGGCGCTGAAGCTGCTGTGGGATGGCATCGCAGGTCTTATGTAGAAAGGCGGCTGCGCCGCCGCCCGTCATCAGGGGTCAGGCAGCGCTCGGGACCAGGCGACGGTTACCGCCAAACGCCAGCGTGGCACCCGCCACGACGACCAGCATCATGCCGGCGAGGATGCCGATGTCATGCACGGTCGGTTTGAACACCATGTCGGCAATGATCACCAGCATCACCGCATAGTCGAAGCGTGCCGCGCTCATCATGCGCTGGCCGATGGCAAGAACGGCTGGCGTGACGCCCTCCCTGGCGATCATCTCGCCCATGCGCTCGCCGGTCGGCTTGAAGATGAACATGCCGATCGAAAAGGTCGTGGCGTAGCCGGCCAGGCCGATCAGGATCCACAGGTCGGAGAAGCCGACCCAGAACCAGCACATGATGAGGCCGAAAATCAGCGTCAGCATCGATATCGGCGCAAAGAACCTGCCGCCCAGCTGACCGCTGGCGCGCATTGCCTGCAGTTTTTCCTCTATGTTGCCCGCCCGCTCGGCAAGCATGCCCAGCAGGAACAGCACGAAGCCGCCACCGACCCACAGAATGGCGGTAGTGACGTGGAGGAATTTGACAATCGAGTACCAGTCCATGGGTTGCTCCTGCAGTGTCCGGTCAGGTTTGCGGCAGCGCTGATTTGCGCCGGCCGTCAGAGGAGCGGGCGTTTAGCGCGGGGCCTGTTTCGGAACGATGTCGCGAAAAATCCGGCTCTGTTTCAGCCTGCCCTCAACTTACGAAGTCGCCGAGATTGTGAATGCACTATCTGATTTTCTGCTAATATACGGATGTCGGGAGGGGTTGGCGCGACATCGTCCGGATACGTTGCCGATGCTAGTGCGCCAATGCCGGGAGCCCGGTGGCGACAACAATCGCCTGACGATCAACCCATTCCCGCAAACGGGAAAAGGCAATTCGGGGGACCATTATGCAAGGGATAGCACGGAATTTCTTCACGCTGGCCATCATCTATTCGCTGTGCGGCATGGCGCTCGGCCTATACATGGCGATCAGCCAGGATCACGGACAGATGCCGACCCACGCCCACACGATGGTGGCCGGATGGCTGATGTCGGCGGTCTTCGCCTTCTTCTACCATTTGTTTCCGGCAATCGGGCAGAAGACGCTCGCTACCGTTCATTTCTGGCTGACCGCAATCAGCGGTATCGGCCTGCTGATCGGCCTCTATTTCCTGCTTGCCGGCAATGCCGCGATCGAACCGCTGGTGGCGGCCTCCTCGATGGGCTTCTACGCAGCCATGCTGTTGTTTGCCTTCATCGCCTTGCCCGCCGTCTGGAGGACAGCCTGAGCTAACCTGACGTAGGAGATGCTGTGCTGTTACGGCACAGTATGGCGGCGTTCGGTCAAAAAACATCCGCGCCGTTAAGGCTTCATTAAGCTTTACAGGTGTTTACTATGTTCATCCAGTGATCTGGATTCTTACCGAGTGGTTGGAGCCACTTTGTTTGACGCCTCCCTGTTAAACTCCTGAGAGCCGCCTTATCCGCGGCTCTTTTTTTGTCTTCATTTCCCTTTTTGTCCGCATCTCGGCGGGGGCCGCCCAACGGTGGCTCGCCGTTAACCTTCTGTTAAACATGTGCTTGCCTTCGCCAGTGACGAAGCGCATTTTCAAGCTTCAGTCAGATAGGGTTCCGGGTGTATCGGCAGGGAGCCGAATCGGCCGGTTGCAAGTGCAGGGGCGTATCAATGAACGAGCCTTCGAAGGGCAGTGCGAAAACCGTCAAGCTGGCGGAGCGCCGGGTTTTCTCGCAATCCTTCAAGCCGCTTTACCAGGAAGGCATGGGCCTGGTCGAACAGGCTGCCGAATATCTCGACGGCAAGGGCCGGGCCGAGGCAAAGAAACTGTCGCGGCTGGGCGCCACGCTCTATGCGGCCGAATCGATGCGGCTGACCACCAGGCTGATGCAGGTTGCGTCCTGGCTGCTTTTGCAGCGCGCCGCCAATTCCGGGGAGATGACCCGCGATCAGGTCGCGTCGGAAAAATCCAAGGTGCGTCTCGACACAGCTTCCGCCCATGACGAAGCCGCCGGCTGGGCCGAGCTGCCCGAGGATTTCCTCGACCTCGTCACCCGCTCGCTTCGCCTGCAAGCGTTGGTGCGCCGCATGGACGACGAGATCTATGGCTCGGGGGCCATGGTCGAAATGCAACCGATGGCTCGCCGCCTCAATCCGGTTTCCGACCAGATCAGCCTGCTGAACACGGCTTTCGCTCGGGGTTAAAACCTCGGCCCGCCTTCTGTTTCCGGTTTGTTCACATTTCGCTGGCATCGCTGTCCGCCGGAGGTAAACTCGGCAAATGGCGGAAGCGATTCGCATCATCGGTATCGACCCTGGGCTTCGGCGCACCGGCTGGGGCATCGTCGAAAGCCTCGGCAATTCGCTGCGCTTCATTGCTTCCGGCACTGTGAAGTCCGACGACAAGGCGGCGCTTGCAACGCGGCTGTGCCAGTTGCATGACGGGCTGGCGGATATTCTGCACAGCGCGATGCCGCACGAGGCGGCGGTCGAGCAGACCTTCGTCAACAAGGACGCGGTGGCAACGCTGAAGCTTGGCCAGGCACGCGGCATCGCCATGCTGGTGCCGGCGCGTGCGGGGCTCGTCGTCGCCGAATATGCGCCCAACGCCGTCAAGAAGGCTGTGATCGGCGTCGGCCATGGCGACAAGAAGCAGATCCACATGATGGTGAAGGTGCTGTTGCCGAAAGCCGTCTTCGACACCGAACATGCCGCGGACGCGCTAGCCATCGCCATCTGTCACGCGCATCATCGGCAAAGCGTGGCCTACAGAATGGCGCTGGCCGGCTAGCTATGTTCTTGACTTGTTCACGTTGCAGGGATAAGTAATACCGCTGAGGTATTACCATGCGCGTGACCACCAAGGGGCAAGTTACAATCCCCAAGCCGATAAGGGACCGTCTGGGCATCGCCCCGGGCTCCGAGGTGGAGTTCGTGGCCACCGACGAGGGCGTACGGCTGGTTGCCGTCAACGAGAACCTCTCCCAGGAAGAGAAATTGCGCAGGTTCAGCGATGTCCTCGACCGGATGGAGGGGACGTTGGATCTGGGAGGCATGACCACCGATCAGTACATGGAGTGGTTGAGGGGGCCGCGTGAAGATCTCGACGTTGATTGACACAAATGTCCTGCTCGACGTTTGGGGTCCAGCCGGACCGCTGAAAGGATGGTCGGCATCGGCAATCGCCTCCTGCCGCCGCGACGGCGCGTTGGTGGTCAACACGATCGTCTGGTCCGAGTTGGCGCCGCTGATTGCGACGGAAACGGCGCTTCGAAAAGCAGTCGACATGCTTGAGATGGATCGCGAACTTGTACCTTGGGACGCGGCATTCCTTGCCGGCGTCACGCATTCCCGCTATCGCCGGGCCGGTGGCATCAGGGAAAGAACCTTGCCCGATTTCTTTATCGGCGCTCACGCGACCGTCGCTGGACATCGTCTTTTGACCCGCGACGCCGCGCGTTACCGTAGTTACTTCCCGGAACTCGACATCATCTCTCCTGAGACGCACCCATGAGAGCCCATCTTCCATGAAAGGTCTGGCATGATCGGCAAGCTCAAGGGTACGCTCGACGAGGTCGACGAGGACCATTGCCTCGTCGATATCCATGGCGTCGGCTATGTCGCCTATTGCTCGGCGCGCACGCTGGCCGCGCTGCCTTCGCCCGGCGAAGCGGTGGTGCTGTTCATCGAGACCTATGTGCGCGAGGACATGCTGCGCCTCTACGGCTTCCAGTCGCAGCTCGAGCGCGAGTGGTTCCGGTTGCTGATGAACAATGTGCCGGGCGTCGGCGCCAAGGTGGCGCTGGCCATCCTGTCGACGCTGGCGCCGGCGGATCTCGCCAACGCCATTGCGCTGCGCGACATCGCCATGGTTTCGCGCGCGCCCGGCGTCGGCAAGAAAGTGGCCGAGCGCATCGTCACCGAATTGAAGAACAAGGCGCCGGCCTATGCCGGCACCGCCTCGGGCACCATCGGCCTGAAGCAGGAACTCGGCGACGGCGTGGCATCCGCGCCGATCACCGACGCGGTCTCGGCACTGGTCAATCTCGGCTATTCGCGCGACACCGCCGCCAATGCTGTGGCGGCGGCGCTGAAGACGGCGGGCGAGGATGCCGATGCGCCGAAGCTGATCCGCTTCGGGCTGAAGGAACTGGCGCGGTGATATGGTTGTTGGAAAAGAAAATTCCGACTATCATATGATTGGTAGGAAATTTCTTAGAAAGTAAGAAAATGGGTGCTTACGCCAGTCTGACCTCGAAGGGTCAGCTTACAATTCCAAAAGATGTCCGGGATGCGCTGTCACTCAAAACGGGTGACATGATCGCCTGGACGGTCATGGATGGCTACCTGATTGGAACGCCGCGCAATCTCGACTTTGCGGACCTCGCCGGATTTCTGGGCGATCCGCCCGGCGGTCCGGCGTCACTGGAGGAAATCGACCTCGCGGTGCGGGATGCAGTTGGTAGGCATGTTGTCGGAGACGGATCGCAAGGCGGACGAGAGGGCGACGAGTGACGTCGATCGGCATTGATACGAACGTTCTGCTTCGAATGGTGCTGAACGACGATGCAGAGCAACGGGCGAAAGCCCTCGCATTCGGCGAAGGCCTCAGCGACGATGCTCCCGGCTTCGTCAGCTTGATCGTGCTGGTGGAATTCAGCTGGTCGTTGATTTCGCGCTACAGACTACCGAAAGAGCAGATGCAGGCGGCAATCCAGAGACTGTTGAAGGTCAAGACACTGTTGTTCGAAGATTTCGATGCCATCGTGATTGCGCTCGAAAGATCAAATTTGCCGCAGGTAGATTTTGCCGATGCGCTGATCGCCGAGCACAATCGAAATCTGGGTTGCTCGCATACAGTCACGTTCGATCAGCGGGCCGCCAAGTCCATTGCCAGTATGGAACTGCTCGCATGAGCCTGTCGCCCCGCCTGATTGCGCCGGAAAAACGCGGCGAGGATGCCGAGCAGACCTTGCGGCCGCAGACGCTCGACGATTTCGTCGGCCAGGCGGCGGTGCGGGCCAATCTCAAAGTGTTCATCGAGGCCGCCAAAGGCCGCAACGAGGCACTCGACCACGTACTGTTCGTCGGGCCACCCGGTCTGGGCAAGACGACGCTGGCACAGATCATGGCGCGTGAGCTCGGCGTCAATTTCCGCTCGACCTCCGGCCCGGTCATCGCCAAGGCCGGCGATCTTGCCGCGCTGCTGACCAATCTCGAGGAAGGCGACGTGCTGTTCATCGACGAGATCCATCGGCTGAGCCCGGCGGTGGAGGAGATCCTCTATCCGGCGATGGAGGATTTCCAGCTCGACCTGATCATCGGCGAAGGACCGGCGGCGCGTTCGGTCAAGATCGACCTTGCCCGCTTCACGCTCGTCGCCGCCACCACGCGGCTCGGCCTGCTCACCAATCCGCTGCGCGACCGTTTCGGCATTCCGGTACGGCTCAATTTCTACACGGTCGAGGAGCTGGAGCAGATCGTGCGGCGCGGCGCGCGCATCCTGCAAATGCCGCTTGGCGACGACGGTGCGCTGGAGATCGCGCGGCGTGCGCGCGGCACGCCACGCATCGCCGGCCGGCTCTTGCGCCGTGTGCGCGATTTCGCCTCGGTGGCCGGCGACGGCCATGTCGACCGCAAGATCGCCGACGAGGCGCTCACTCGGCTGGAGGTCGATGCGCTCGGCCTCGACGCGCTCGACCGGCGGTATCTCAGCATGATCGCGCGCAATTTCGGCGGCGGGCCGGTTGGCATCGAGACGATCGCCGCCGGCCTGTCAGAGCCGCGCGACGCCATCGAGGACATCATCGAGCCCTATCTGATCCAGCAGGGCTTTATCCAGCGCACGCCGCGCGGCCGCATGCTGACGGCCAATGCCTGGCGCCATCTCGGCCTCGACGCGCCGAAAGATCTGGCGCAGCAGCAGATCAACCTGTTCCAGGAAGAGTAATTTTGCAGCGCGCCGTCCCGTCGTCTGGGCCTGGCTCAGCATTGCGTTGGTACGTTTTTTATGCGCCCGGAATCTTCTCGATCGATCTTGGCTGAGCGATCAACGCAGCCCGCGGATCGCGTCCAGCACATCCGGCTCGGCCTTGTCGCCGTTGAAGGCGTCGACGATGCCGAAGGCGCCGCCATAGCTCCACACCGACCATGAGAAGCCATGCGCTTCGGCACGCCCGATCATGTCCCCGACATAGGCGGCCCGGTACTCGGCGGGCATCACATAGGAATTGCCATATTCCTGGCGGATCATGCCGAACTCGCCCAGCGTGATGTTTTCCGGCTTGACGCGGTTGGCCTTCGCCCATGCCTCGACCTTTTTGAACGGCGCATCCATCAAGCCGAGCAGCTTGTCGAGGCTGTCCATGCTGGCGACCTGTTCGTCGAGATAGGCAAGCAGGCCGCTCTGCCGTGTCCACGGCGCCTCGGCCTTGATCCTGGCGCGGATGGTGTCGAGCGTCACGTCGAGCTGTGCCTTGGGCACCGCGCTCAGCGGGTAAGGCAGGCCGGTCACGTAGGGGATGAAGTCGCCGGCCCAGGTCGCACCCTGATGGGTGAGCAGGAACGGATCGTAGGAATGGAATGTCCAGATGACGTTGTCGTCCAGGATCGTCTTCGGATCTATCTTTTCCAGCGAGCTCGCGGCGGAATAGCAGGCGCCGGTCAGCACGAGGGTCAGGTTCGTCGCCGAAGATCGCGCCGCCGCGAACAGTTTACGCTGGCGGTCCGGCCACAGGCTGGTGCCATCGCTGTCGCAGTCGACGATCGGTTCGTTCATTGGCTCGAAGGCAACTTGTCTGGGATCTTCGCCGGCCAGCGTGCGGGCCATCTTGCGGACCATCTCGAGATAGGCGTCGAAGGTCCGCGGGTCTTCCATCACTTCAGCCATGCCGATCTTGCGGCTGCCGCTGGCCGGGATCAGGTGCATGTCGACTACGACTTTCAGTCCGGCGCGGTTGATCATGCGCACGGAGTCCAGCACGCTGGCATAGAGGTCGTCACGCAAGGCCACGGTCTGGTCGGACAGGAAAGGCGAAGGGTCGACCGGCATGCGCAGGAAATCGAGGCCGGCATCCTTCAGCGCCTTGAGGTCCTCCTCCTTGAGAAATTTGCGCCATTCCGGATAGGGCAGGATGGCCTTGGCGTCGCCCCACTGGTCTTCACCGGGCCATGTAACCCATTGGTCGAGATTGAGGCCGCGCTTCATCGAGAATGTCGCGGTCTGGCCAGGCAGCGCCAAAGCCACCAGCACGAACAGCGCCGCCGTCAAACTCTTGATCATCGCCGTCAACAGTGCCATCCGATGTTATGTTCCGCGGGAACTGGTGCCTCGTCGGGGCTGAAAAAGGAAGCGCAATGGGCGATCATGGTGAATCGGCGACGCTGCTGGCCGGGCTTTCCGGCGCGCTGACCACGTTCGGCCACCGGCTGATGGCGCGGGTCTATTATGCCGACACGGATTTCTCCGGCGTCGTCTACCATGCGCGCTATCTCGAATTCTTCGAACGCGGTCGCTCCGACTATCTCCGGCTGACCGGCGTGCACCACACCGAGCTTGCCGATGGCAAGCATGGCGAGAAAATAGTCTGGGTGGTGCGGCGCATGGAAATCGACTTTCGCGGCCCCGCCCGTATCGACGACATCCTGACCGTCGACACCCGCACCGAGGAGATTTCCGGCGCGCGCATCTTCATGGCGCAGCAGCTCAAGCGTGGCGACGAACTGCTGGTCGAGGCCAAGGTCGAGGCGGCGATCATCGGTGAGAATGGCCGCCCAAGGCGTTTTCCCAGGGAGTGGGTGGCGGCGTTCATGCCGAGGGTGCGCTGATATTCAGGTGATGCCGGCCTGCAAACAGCAGCTTCCTGCGCTTCCGGTGCTCGCGTACGAAAAGTACGCTCCGCTCCGGTTCTCGGAATCTACCGTTTTCGGCTCGGCCTGACCTGAATCTCAGCACACCCTAGGCGCAGCCATTGAATTGATGGCCTTGCCGCTGGGCGTGGCAATGCGCCGCGCCTTATATACTAACCCATCCTTAACCATAACAGTTCATGAAGAGATTGGTGAAGATTGGCGTTATCGAACGCCTTCCTTTCACCAATATTTGCCCCGAAAAGGCCGATAACGGCACAGTTTGGGGTTGTTCCGGTAGCTTCGTGCGAACCGACCACAAGGGATGCCAGGGGCCAGCCGCCAGCTTCGCCCGGAAAATCTTAAGGACGTAACGATGGAAAATATCGCACTCGCCGACCCGGGCGCGCAATTGTCGGTTTGGTCGCTGTTCGTTTCGGCCAGTTGGGTGGTCAAGCTGGTCATGATCGGCCTGCTCTGCGCCTCGGTCTGGACCTGGGCGATCATCGTCGACAAGCTGGTTTCCTATGCCCGTATGCGGCTGGCGCTCAACCGGTTCGAGCAGGTGTTCTGGTCGGGGCAGTCGCTGGAGGAGCTCTACCGCACGCTCGCCGACCGCAAGACCACCGGCATGGGCGCCATTTTCGTGGCTGCGATGCGCGAGTGGAAGAAGAGTTTCGAGAAGGGCGCCAAAACGCCGCTCGGCCTGCAGACCCGCATCGACAAGGCGATGGACCTGGCGCTGACCCGCGAGATGGAAAAGCTGGAAGGGCGCCTCGGTTTCCTTGCCACCACCGGCTCGGCGGCACCCTTCATCGGCCTGTTCGGCACCGTCATCGGCATCATGACGTCGTTTCAGGCGATCGCCGGCTCCAAGAACACCAGTCTCGCCGTGGTTGCGCCGGGCATCGCCGAAGCGCTGCTGGCGACGGCCATCGGCCTGCTCGCCGCCATTCCCGCCGTCATCGCCTACAACAAACTGTCGTCCGATGCGAGCAAGATAGCCGTGCGCATGGAAGGGTTCTCCGACGAGTTCTCCGCCATACTCTCGCGCCAAATCGATGAAAAAGTGGCCCCCAAGGCCTGAGGAGTAGCAGATGGGTATGTCCATGGGCATGGGAGGACGCGGCGGGCGCGGCCACAGGCGGCGCGGCCGTCACCATGCACTGATGTCCGAGATCAACGTCACGCCGATGGTCGACGTGATGCTGGTGCTGCTGATCATCTTCATGGTCGCGGCACCAATGCTGACGGTCGGCGTTCCGATCGACCTGCCGGATACGCAGGCGAAGGCGATGAATGCCGACACGCAGCCGATCACCGTCTCGATCAACGCAGCCGGCGAGATCTATCTCCAGGAAACCGAGATCCCGATCGAGGAGCTGGTAGCCAAGCTGCAGGCGATCTCGAAGACCGGCTATGAGGAGCGCATCTTCATCCGCGGCGACAAGTCCACCGACTATGGCACGGCGATGAAGGTGATGGCCCGCATTTCGGCCGCTGGCTACAAGAACATCGGGCTGGTTTCACTGCAGGAACAGGACCAATAGACGCGCGATGAAGACCGGCCTCACCACATCGGTGATCTTGCATACGGCGGCGCTGACCTTCGGCCTGTTCACGCTGACGGCGCCGGCCGCGCTTCCGTCGTCCGACGTCGAGTCGGTCGCGGTCGATATCGTGCCGATGGAAGCCATCGCGCAGACGTTGCAGGGCGACAAGAAGGCCGTGATGCATGAAAAGCCGGCACCCGTGCCGACGCAGCGCCCGGACATCGTTCCGGATGCGCAGAAGGTCGGCGAGAACAGCGTCGACACCGACAAGCCGATAACGCCGGAAGCCAAGCCCAAGCCCGTCGACATGACCTCGGCTCCGCCGCCCGCGCCGACCCCGATCGAAAAGCCGAAGCCCGAGGACGTGCCGAAGCCGCAGGAGAAGCCCAAGCCCACCCCGGCAACGGAAGTGGCGCCGGCGCCGACGCCCAATGAAGAGGTCAAGCCCGAGC
>NZ_RZRT01000031.1:0-73038 GCF_003998295.1 Mesorhizobium sp. M7A.F.Ca.US.011.01.1.1 | reverse complement strand
TTCGCGAAGATCCATCGAATAAGGCTTGCCCATCCATGCTGACCTCCTTGCCCAGCATGAAGGTTGAATCAGATTTGCACGCCTAAGGGAATCCCAAGCCGATTCAGTCTCATTTCATCCCGCTCTAGGAGATGCGCTCGCTGACGTCGATCGTTTTTCCGGAGGGTCGCGATTCTGGTCCTGGGGCAAGGACGAATTGAACATGATCGCCATCAGTTGCTATGTCGCGGGCATTCAGCCTCCGGTCCCGGCCACCCGGTTTGACAATGCCGTCAAGCTGCTGATCGCGGCCGGAATGCCGATCGAGGATCTGGCAAGAACGCCGAGCAACAAGCTCGCCGATTACTACGGCGTCGAACACCCGCCATTGCAGGGGCACGACGCGCTCGATGACGCGCTGTCCGTCACCTATACCCTCCAGCACCTGATGAAGACCGGAAAGCTCCGCCCGGAAATCTTCGACCGCTTGTAGGTAGAGAAGCCTGGAGGGATGAAGCTTTGTGGGATTCCGGCGCCTCCGCGCTCAGATCACCGAATCCGTCCAGCTCACGATCTGCCCGGCGGCGTCGCCGAACGCCTTGTCGAGCGCGCTGACATAGGCAGGATTGCCGCTGCCCGAGACGGGCGCGGCTGCGGTGAAGCTCTTGGAGGCACGGACCTCGCCGTTGCGATCGTTCAGGATGCGCACGAACAGATCGACCTTGGCATGTTCGCCGCCGTCGACACGCACCTCGAAGGACCGGATTTCGACGATCACCTGATAGTCGATCGCCAGGCCCTCGCCCGGCTTGCCGACGCCGGCAAAGCTGCCCGAGCGCTGGAAGGTCTCGGCCAGCCGCGCCTGCACGATCAGCGGCAGCCGGTCGGCCCATTGCGCGCCCTTGAGATACTGGATCGAGCGATCCGACGGTTTGATGACGATGTTCTGGCTGTCCAGCGCCTTGAGCGCCGACGGCTGCGCGATCAGGATCTGCCGGCGGCTATGGCCATGCGCGTCGACCGAAGGCGCTGACAGCTCGAACGTATCGAGCGGCGCGGGCTTGCCGCCCAGCGCCGCGCAGCCGGCCAGCGTCAAGGCAAGCAGTGCCGCAGCCGAAGTCAACCCGCCCGTTTTCACCCACACAGACTTCACGCGCGGTCCCCGTTGTCCCCGGATCGTAAGATCGACCCGCTTTCGCGGCTCATGTTTCTGGGGCGCGCCGTCGCCGAAGTCAACGCCGCGCCCTGCCATCGAATTGCCGAACCTCGCCGTCGCCACCCGAAAGGATGCGCTGCGGATTGCGGCTGAGATCGGTGACCGCCTCTTCGATGCGGCTGATCGAACGGCGGCTGTCCTGCACCAAAGCCTCGACATTCGAAAGCCCCTGTCCCGAGAAGCGCGCCAGATTGTCGGTGATGACGCCAAGGCGGGCATTCAGCGTGTCGGCAACCTGCTTGAACGACTTCAGCGTCGCCCTGGCATCCGCCATCACGCCGTCGGCCTGGCCCGACCCGAGCAAGGTATCGACCTTGGCAAGAATGCCATCGACGCGCACCGAGGCATCGTTGAGCCGTTGCGCGAGCTGCTTTGCGTCCTTGATCGTCTGGTCGATGTCGTCGGCCCGGTTGGCGAACTTGTGGGTCACCTCAGCGATGTCGGCGGCGGCCTTGTCGGCGCTCTCGCTGGCCTTTTGGATGTTGGCGAGCGCCGAGCGCACTTGTGCGGGATCGATACCGTCGAGCACGTTGTCGACCTTGGCCAGCGTGCCTTGCGTCCGTTTGGCGAAATCGTTGACCGACCCCACGGCTGTATCGACGTTCTTGATCACGCCGTCGAGCTGCTTCGACGTCTCCTTGAGGTTACCGGTTACCGCGTCGACATTGGCGACGATGCTCTTGATCTTGTCCTTGTCGACGGCGTTGAGAAGGCCTTCGGCCGCCTTCAGCGTGCCGTCGAGCTTGCCGGAAACACCTTTCAGCTCATCGGCCAGTGTGCTGGCGGCGGACAGGAACTTGTCGATGCCGTCCGAATTCTTGGCCAGCGCATCGGAGAAGGTCTGGACATTCTGGACGGTCTGCGTCAGCGGTCCGCGAACGTCCTTGGTGAAGCCTTCGAGTTCGGTCAGCACCTTGTCGGCGCGGGTGAAGATATTCTGCGCCGTCTGCAAGAGGTTGGTCACCGCTGACGGATTGGCGACGATCTCGGCGACCTTGCCTTCCTTTTCCGCCTGGTCGAGGAGTTTCACCTCCTTGGGATCGGCGCCCTTGAGTTCGATATTGGCCTGCCCGGTCAGACCGGCAAGCCCGATATCGGCCTGCGTCGATTTGGTGATCGGCGTCATGCGGTCGATCTCGGTATCGGCGATGGCCACCGTCGGATTGTCGACATCGATATAGACGCGCTTGACGTCGCCGACTTTGACGCCGTTGAACAGCACGAAACTGCCGCGTCCAAGCCCGGACGCCGAGCCCGGAATGCGCACGCGCAGCAACGTCGTCTCGCCCTTGTCGCCGATGGCCGCCGTCCAGTAGACGAAGGCAAACGCCGCCAGGATCGCGGCCAGCGTGAAGATGCCGACAATGACGTAGTTGGCTCTGGTTTCCATTGTCCCACTTATGGCTATGCGCGCGCCGCAAGATCAAGTTGCCGGGCGCGTTTTCCGCGGAAATAGGACTTTACCCACGGTTCCTCGCTCTTCAGCATGTCGTCGATGGTGCCTTCGACCAGCACTTTCTTCTTGCCGAGCACGGCCACCCGGTCGCAAGCGGTGAACAGCGTGTCGAGATCATGCGTCACCATGTAGACGGTCAGATCCATAGTATCGCGCAGCTTGACCACCAGTTCGTCGAACTCCGCCGCGCTGATCGGATCGAGGCCCGATGTCGGCTCGTCGAGGAAGACGATGTCGGGATCGAGCGCGAGCGCCCGGGCCAGCGCGGCGCGCTTGATCATGCCGCCGGACAGTTCGGACGGGAATTTCTGCGCTGCATCGGGCGGCAGCCCGACCAGCTCGATCTTGAGCATCGCCAGTTCGTCCATCAGCTTTCGCGGCAGGTCGAGATATTCGCGCATCGGCACCTGGACGTTTTCCAGCACTGTCAGCGCCGAGAACAGCGCGCCGTGCTGGAACAGCACGCCAAGCCGCATGTCGATGCGCAGACGCTCGGCATCATCAGCTTTCTCGATATCGACGCCGAACAGCTTGATCGTACCCGACTGCTTGCGCGTCAGGCCGAGAATGGTGCGCAGCAGAACGGATTTGCCAGCACCCGAGGCGCCGACAAATCCAAGGATTTCGCCGCGCCTTATGTCGAGCGACAGTCTGTCGAGGATAAGCTTGTCGGCAAAGGAAACGCTGATGTCGTGCGCGGAAAGCACGATATCGCCCTCGCCCGCGTCATCCGCCAATGCACCCGCCCTTTTCCTGTTTCGCAGCTTCATCTCAGAACTCGATCGCTGCGTAGAACATGGCAAAAAGCCCGTCGAGGATGATGACGACGAAGATCGACTTCACCACCGAAGCGGTAACATGCTGGCCGAGCGATTCGGCGCTGCCGCCGACCTTCATGCCTTCGACCGAGGCAATCGTGCCGATGATCATGGCCATGAACGGCGCCTTGATCAGGCCGGCAAAGATAGTGCTGAGATCGATGGCGACACGCAGCCGGTCGATGAAGGCCGCGGGTGGAATGTCGGAATAGAGCCAGGCAGCCAGGATGCCGCCGCCGAGTGCGGCGAAATTGGCGATGATGGTCAGGCACGGCAAGGCGATGACCAGCGCCACGAGGCGCGGAAAGACCAGGACGCCGATCGGGTTGAGTCCGATGACCTTCAGCGCGTCGACCTCCTCGCGCATCTTCATCGAGCCGATCTCGGCGGTGATCGCGCTGCCGGAGCGGCCGGCGATCATGATCGCCGTCATCAGCACGCCGAGTTCGCGCAGGATCAGCACGCCGACGAGGTCGACGACGAAGATATCGGCGCCGAAATAGCTGAGCTGATAGGCGCCCTGCTGGGCAACGATGGCGCCGACGATCGCCGACATCAGCACCACCACCGGAATGGCGCCGACGCCCATACGGTCGATCTGGTTGAAAATCGCCGCCGGGTTGACCGCATGGCCACGACCGAGCTTCATCTGCGCGCCACGGATGGTGGCGCCGAGGATGTTCATCGAGGCCAGAAAATCGTCGCGCATCTCGTAGACCCGGCGGCCAACCGCCTCCAGCGCGCGAATGACGATGTTGGGCGGTCGCACCGGGCCGGATTCGGGTTCGCGCCGCACGGCCTCGCCGACAGCTTCGAGCAGGATCGAAGCGATCTCGCTCTGGCCTTGCATCTGGATTTCGACACCCTTCTTCTCGAAGGCGCTGACCAGCCGGTCAATCAGCCAGGCGCCGGCAGTGTCCATCTTCTCGATCTTGGAAACATCGAGCGCCAAGGTTTTGAAGCCGCTTCGCTTTTCGATCTTGCGCATGTCGGCGTCGACGAGTGCAACGGTCCGTGTCGTCCAGATTCCGGAGAAAGCGCAGCCAAGAACGCCGTCCTCCTCGCCGATCGCCACGCGCGGTTCGTGGTCAGCCTCCCCTGCGGTCGTGCCGCTTGCGTCGCGCTTGCCGATGGTCAACATGGCGTCCTGTTTAGCCTGACGGGTCTGACCTGTCGATTTGCCGACAACGCTTGTCGCATAGCAGGAGCAGAAAAATATGGCGCGTGTCATTTCGGTCGAGGCCGAGCGTTTTCCCATCGCCGGAACCTTCACCATTTCGCGCGGTTCCAAGACCGAAGCCGAAGTGATCTCCTGCACGATCAGCGACGGCGGCCACTTCGGCCGCGGCGAATGCGTCCCCTACAAGCGCTATAGCGAGACGATTGAGGGCGTGCGCGAGGCGATCGACGCCATGCGCGGCCGGATCGCCGATGGCATCAGCCGCAGCGCCTTGCTCGATGCCATGCCGGCCGGAGCCGCCCGCAACGCCATAGACTGCGCCCTATGGGATCTGGAGGCGAAGCTCAGCGGAACATCGGTGGCGGTTGCGATAGGCGCTGTTCCCTTGCAGGCGCTCGAAACCGCCTACACGCTGTCGCTGGGCGAGCCGGAGGCGATGGCGGCGCAGGCCCGCGCCAATGCGGCGCGGCCGCTGCTCAAGGTCAAGATCGGCGGCGACAACGACATTGCCCGCATCCGGGCGGTCAGGCAGGCAGCGCCAGGCAGCCGCATCATCCTCGACGCCAATGAGGGCTGGAGCGACGACAACATCGTTGCGAACCTCGCCTTTGCCGCCGAACAAGGCATCGCGCTGATCGAACAGCCGCTGCCGGCCGGTCATGACGAGATCCTGCGCCATATCGCGCATCTGGTGCCGATCTGCGCCGATGAAAGCGTGCACGAGGCTAAGAATCTCGAAGCGCTTGTCGGTCTTTACGATGCCGTCAACATCAAGCTCGACAAGTCGGGCGGGCTGACGGCGGCACTGGTGCTGCGCGATCGCGCCCGCGAACTCGGTTTCGGCGTGATGGTCGGCTGCATGGTCGGCACCTCATTGGCGATGGCGCCAGCGGTGCTGCTTGCCCAGCATGCCGATTTCGTCGACCTCGACGGTCCGCTGCTGCTTGCCCGCGACCGGGTACCGGGCCTTGTCTACCAGGGATCGCTGGTGTCACCGCCCGATACGGCGCTCTGGGGCTGAGCGCGCAGCAAGGCCGATCAGCGCCAGTCCGATCAACGCAATCGGGATCATGGCAAAGAAGCCGTCGACACCGAGACGGTCGTAGAGCGGGCCGGACGCCAGCGTCACCACCGCCATGAAGAAGCCGTTGGAGAAATAGGCAATGCCTTGCGCGGCACCTGTCCGCTCCTCGGAGATCGTTTCGCCGATCATCTTCTGCAGCCCGATCAGCCCCAGCGCCACCGAGACCGAGTGCAGCGACTGGACAGCGAAGAAGCCGGGAATGCCGAGGCCGAGCGGCCAGACCAGCGGAAAGGCGATCCAGCGCACGATGGAGCCGATTCCGGCCATCACCATGACCGACACGACCGAGAACCGGTCGAAAAAGCGGGTGAACATCATGAACATGCAGACTTCCGACACCACGCCCCAAGCCCATAAGAGACCGACTACCGAATCACCGAGGCCGATCGACTTCCAGTAGATGGAGACGAAACCGTAGAGGAATGCGTGGCTGGCGGTGATGACGCCGACGCCCGTGGAAAAATACAGGAAATACGGGTTGAGAAGCTTCGGCGCTGAATGCTGGATGTCGGTGGCCGACAGCGGCGAGGCGCGCCGCGGACGGCCAAGGCGCGGCGCCAGCAGGCCAGCGGCAAGGGCCGCGGCAAACGCCACCAGAATGATAACCGGAACGGCTTGTGAACCGGTTACCGACAGAATGAAGCCGCCGGCGATATTGGCGAACAAATAGGAAATCGAGCCCCATTTGCGCATGCTTGTGTAGTTCGAACCGAAGCGGCGGACACCCGAAAGAGCCAGCGAATCGGCAATCGGCGAATGCGGCGTCCAGACGATGGTCAGCGCCAGCGAGACCGCCAGCACCATCGCATAGGTGGGTGTCAGGAAATAACCTGCCGACAAAAGCAGCGACGCAGCCATCAGCGCGACATAGACATCGGCGCGGTCCCTGGCACGGTCGGCCAGCGCGGTCAGCAGCGGCGTCGTCACCACGCGCAGGAACATCGGCGCCGCCAGAATGACCGCGATCTGCTCGGCATGAAAACCCTTGGCCTGCAGCCACAGCGGAAAATACGGCAAATGCGTTCCGAGCGGCACGAAAAGCGTCGCGAAGATCAGGCTCATGCGCAGTTCGAAATGGCGCGGCTTGACGAGTTGTTCGGGCGAGAGCTGCGGCAGGGACATGAATCGATCCAATCGCGCTGTATTCGACCGGACGGCAACGCGTGTCGATCCCTTAACATGGACGAAAACCGGACGAAACCGGTTGGACTAATTGATTGATTCCGAAGCCCGAAAAGACTTCGGACTATGCTGCCTGCCCTACCCGGTCTTCGATGAGCAGCGGGATAAAGGGCTCGTCCAGCGACTCTGGCAGCACCTTCGCCCAGGTCAGAATTTCCATGCGGCCGTCAAAATGCTCGACCACCGCCGTGCAGCTTTCCACCCAGTCGCCGGTGTTGATGTACTGGACATCGCCGAAATTCTCGATGACGGCATGATGGATGTGGCCGCAGATGACGCCGTCGACATGCGAACGGCGCGCCTCGTCCGCAAGCATGGTCTGGAACGAGCCGATGAAGTTCACCGCCTTCTTGACGTTGTGCTTGGCCCAGGACGAAAACGACCAATACGGCAGGCCGAGCAGTTGCCGCAGCCGCGTCACCACGCGATTGACCAGCATGGCCGCGTCATAGGCGTGGTCGCCGAGATAGGCGAGCCAGCGCGCATTGTGGACGACGGTATCGAACTGGTCGCCATGGATGACGAGCAGGCGCTTGCCGTCGGCGGTCTCGTGGATGGCGCGGTCGGCGACGACGATGCCGCCGAAATGCACGCCCTGGAACTGGCGGGCGAACTCGTCATGGTTGCCGGCGATGTAGGTGATGTTGGCGCCCTTGCGCGCCTTGCGCAGCAGTTTCTGCACGACGTCATTGTGGCTTTGCGGCCAATGCCAGCTCCGTCGCAGCCGCCAGCCGTCGACGATGTCGCCCACCAGATAGATGATATCGGCATCGTGATATCGAAGGAAATCGATCAGGAACTCGGCCTTGGCCGCCTTCGAGCCCAGATGGACGTCGGAAATGAACATGCTGCGGAAAGTGCGGGGCTCTTGGCCGGACATCGCGATTTCACCGTTGCTTTCGCGAGCCTATGCCCCGATTCATGCAACAACCGTATGACGGTTGCGATTGGTCCAGCCGAAGGACTAGCTTGCCGGCCAAATCACAGGAGAAATCGTCATGGATCTTGGTATCCGCGGAAAGAAGGCCATCGTCTGCGCTTCGAGCAAGGGACTTGGGCGCGGTTGCGCCATGGCGCTGGCCGAGGCCGGCTGCGATGTCGTGGTCAACGGGCGCAACGCCGAACTGGTGGCGAAAACCGCCGCTGAGTTGCGCGAGCGCTATGGCGTCACGGTGACGGAAGTCGTCGGCGACGTCTCGAAGCCGGAGGTGCAGAAGGCGCTGCTCGCGGCCTGCCCGGACCCGGATATCCTCGTCAACAACAATGGCGGACCGCCGCTTCGCGATTTCCGTACGCTTGACCGCGAAAAGATCCTCGAAGGCGTTACCCAGAACATGGTGACGCCGATCGAGCTGGTCCAGGCTGTCCTCGACGGCATGGCGGCACGTGGCTTCGGCCGCATCGTCAACATCACCTCGCTGTCGGTCTATGTGCCCATTCCCGGCCTTGATCTGTCGTCCGGGGCGCGTGCGGGCCTGACCTCGTTCCTTGCGGGCGTGGCCAGAACGGTTGTCGACCGCAACGTGACCATCAACAGTCTTTTGCCGGGCAAGCTCGACACCGACCGGCTACGCGGCCCGCATGAAGCCGGCAGTGTCGAAAGCCCTGAGGCCGCAGCCGCGCGCAAGACCCGCATCAGCGCCGACGTTCCGGCCAAGCGGCTCGGTACGCCGGAGGAATTCGGCCAGATCTGCGCCTTCCTGTGCTCGGTCCATGCCGGCTATCTGACCGGGCAGAACATACCGGTCGATGGTGGTCTCTACGTCAGCGCATTCTGATCAACTTGTCCGTGAAACTGCAGGAATCGTCTGTCAGAAAATCAAGATAAGCATCTGATTAATTGTGGCTTTCGACGCGCCGCCGGGTAAAGCTCTCGGCGCGTCAATTAGCGTCGCGAAAAACCACGGCTGCATGCTAAAAGGGATCTCCAGCCAGATTTCGAGGGAGCGGCCGCATGGAAGGCGAGAGCAAAAAGACGGCACGTTCGGACCTCGACGAAGCCGCCCTCTACTTCCACAAGCACCCAAGGCCGGGAAAACTCGAGATACAGGCGACCAAGCCGCTCGGCAATCAGCGCGACCTGGCGCTCGCCTATTCGCCTGGCGTCGCCGCCCCTTGCCTGGAAATCCGCGACGACCCGGCGACCGCCGCCGATTATACCGCGCGCGCCAATCTGGTCGGCGTCGTCACAAACGGATCGGCAGTGCTCGGCCTCGGCAATATCGGCCCGCTGGCCTCCAAACCGGTCATGGAAGGCAAGGCCGTCCTGTTCAAGAAGTTCGCTGGCATCGATGTCTTCGACATCGAGATCGACGCGCCCGGCATCGAGCGCATGGTCGAGACCATCTCGGCGCTCGAGCCGACCTTCGGCGGCATCAACCTCGAGGACATCAAGGCGCCGGAATGCTTCGAGGTCGAGGAGCAGCTGAAGGCCCGCATGGCCATACCGGTGTTTCACGACGACCAGCATGGCACCGCCATCATTGTCGCCGCCGCCGTGCTCAACGGGCTGGAATTCGCCGGCAAGACCATATCGGACATCAAGATCGTCACCTCGGGCGCCGGGGCTGCCGCCCTTGCCTGCCTCAATCTGCTGGTCTCGCTCGGCGCGCGGGTCGAAAACATCTGGGTCACCGACCGTTTCGGCGTCGCCTACAAGGGCCGCACCGACGAGATGGATCGCTGGAAAGACCCCTATGTGAAGGACACCGAGGCGCGCACGCTGGCTGACGTCATATCGGGCGCCGACGTCTTCCTCGGCCTGTCGGCGGCAGGCGTACTGAAGCCGGAACTGCTCCAGCACATGGCACCGAAGCCGCTGATCCTGGCGCTGGCCAACCCCAATCCCGAGATCATGCCGGAAACGGCGCGTGCGGCGCGTCCCGATGCGATGATCTGCACAGGCAGGTCTGATTTTCCCAATCAGGTCAACAACGTACTTTGTTTTCCTTACATCTTTCGCGGCGCGCTCGACTGTGGTGCCAGCGCTATCAACGAGGAGATGAAGATGGCGGCGGTGCGGGCGATCGCAGCGCTAGCACGCGAAGAGCCATCCGATGTCGCGGCACGCGCCTATTCCGGCGAGACGCCGATCTTCGGCCCTGAATTCCTGATCCCTTCGCCCTTCGATCCGCGCCTGATCCTGCGCATAGCGCCCGCGGTCGCCAAGGCAGCCTGTGACACCGGTGTCGCGACGCGGCCGATCACCGACTTCGCCGCCTATATCGACAAGCTGAACCGCTTCGTCTTCCGCTCCGGCCTGGTGATGAAGCCGGTGTTCTCCTCCGCCAAGGCATCGAGCGCCAAGCGCGTCATCTATGCCGACGGCGAGGATGAGCGCGTGTTGCGCGCCGCCCAGGTGGTGCTCGAAGAAGGCATCGCCGAGCCGATCCTGATCGGCCGCCCGCACGTCATCGAGGTGCGCCTGAAGCGCTACGGCTTGCGCATCAAGCCTGGTGTCGATTTCGGCCTGATCAACCCGGAAGACGATCCGCGCTATCGCCATTATGTCGACCTTTTGATCGAACTCGCCGGCCGGCGTGGCGTCACGACGGAAGCCGCGCGCACCATGGTCCGCACCGACAACACGGTGATCGCAGCACTTGCGCTGAAACGCGGCGATGCCGACGCCATGGTCTGTGGGCTAGAAGGGCGCTTCGAGCGGCACCTGCGCAACGTCACCTTGATCATCGGCCCCCGCGCCGGCATCAAGGACCACGACCTGTCGACGCTTTCCATGCTGATCTCGCAGCGCGGCATCATCTTCCTGACCGACACCCACGTCTCCGTCGACCCGACGGCGGAAGAAATCGCCGAAATGACCGTGCTGGCGGCGGAAGAAATCCAGCGCTTCGGCATCGAGCCTAAGGCAGCGCTCTTGTCGCATTCCGATTTCGGCTCGCGCGATTCGCCCAGTGCCCTGAAGATGCGGCAAGCAGCGGCGATCCTGGCGCGCATCGCGCCTGACCTTGAATGCGATGGCGAGATGCATGCGGACACTGCTCTGTCGGAGCACCTGCGCCAGCGCGTGTATCCCCATTCGAGGCTGAAGGGCGAAGCCAATTTGCTGGTGTTCCCCAACCTCGATTCGGCCAACATCACGCTGACGGCGCTCAGAACCATGACGGATGCGCTACACGTCGGGCCGATCCTGCTCGGCACCGACATGCCGGCGCATATATTGACGCCGTCGGTCACCTCGCGCGGCGTCGTCAACATGACGGCGCTTGCCGTGGTCGAAGCCGCCCACAAGGCACAGGCGGTCGTCAATCTGGGCTGAACACGGATTCCGCGGTAAACTGCAGTTAACCGCGAACACGGTAGCCTTGCGGGGCTAACAGTCGGGATTTGGCAGGCGGAGTTTGGGCGGATGGCAAGCGGAGGGTGGAAGCAGGCGCATGCTGCCGTGCTGCTTGGCCTCCTGTTGTCTGCAACCTGGGGGGTGGCCGAGCCACAGGCTGCTTCGCGGGTCTGCCGCCAGTTGGAAGCCGATCTTGCCGCGTCCTCGCGCGGCGGCGGTGGCGGTCCGGCGCTGATCCGGAAATATGATTCCGCAATTGCCAGGCAGCATGAACAGATTTCGAAGGCTCGCAGCCAGGCGAGCCGGGCCGGGTGCGGTTTTTCGCTGTTTGGTCGCAACCTCAATCAATGCGCCGGACTCAACGCCACGATCGACCGCATGAATGCCAATCTCGACGCCTTGCAGAACAAGCGCGAGCGGCTGGCCGGCGGCGGCTCTCGCCGCGACCGCGGACGCATCCTGGCGGCGCTTGACGCCAATGGCTGCCGCGACGACACCGTTGCGCCACGACGCGCGCCTTTGCAGGAGGCGAACCGCGACGGCGGCAGCGCAAACCTGTTCGATCAGCTTTTCGGCGGCAACAGCCAGCAGCTCGATACGCCAGATCCACCTGACCAGCTTGACGATCCTGGCGAGGAGCGCAGCGTCCGCCGGGTGCTCAACCAGCCCGGCATACCCGATTTTCCGAGCGTCGGCGGTGAGTTCCACACCTCCTGTGTGCGCACCTGCGACGGCTACTTCTTCCCGATGTCGAACTCAGCCTCGGCTGGCGATTTCGAACGTGACCAGAAGAATTGCGAATCGAGCTGCCCCGGCACCGAAATGCAGGTTTTCTACTCGCGCGGCATGGGCGACGATTCGGCCTCGATGACGTCATCTGTCACCGGCCGGCCCTACAGCGAATTGCCGACCGCCTATCTCTACAAGCAGCCATCGCGGCCGCCGGCTTGCGGCTGCAACGCCGCCGCGCAGGGTTTTCAGATCATCGCCGGCAACCCGCCGAATCCGGAACAATTGCAACCCGAGACGGACTCCGCACCGTTCATTCCGGTGCCGATCTCCAAACCGGATCCAGGTGCCGATCCCGAAACGCTGGCCAATCAGGAAGGCGGGCTCGACCGCGAGACGATCAAGCGGGTTTCCGCCAAGCCGGTGACGTCGCCGATATCAGCCTTGCCGCCGGAACAGCGGAAGGTCAGGGTCGTCGGGCCAACGTTCCTTCCCGACCCATCAGCGGCAATAGATCTGCAAGCTCCGGCCCCGAAGGCAGTCCGGTAAGGGCTGTCCTGAGCGGCATGAACAACGCCTTGCCCTTGCGGCCGGTCGCTTCCCTGATGTTGCCCGTCCAGTCCTTCCAGATCGTCGCGGTCCAAGGTTCCTCCGGCAGCAGATCGAAGGCCTGTCGAAGGAAATCGCGGTCGTCATCGGAAAATTCCGGCTTCTCCTGCGGTCCTTCGCGCAGGATACGCCACCAGTTGACCGCATCGGCCAGCCTGTCGAGATTGCCGCGCACCGCCAGCCAGAACGGTTCGGCCTGCTCGCCGGAGACGCCAAGCACGAACAGCCGGTCCTGTGCCTCGGCGAACGGCATGTGGTGCAGCAATGTCCGGTTGAGTACGAACAGCTCGTCCGGGTCGAACTTGGCCGCCGATTTCGATGTCGCCGCCGGATCGAAGCGTTCGGCGAGTTCGCCCATCGTCGGCACCGCCACGACATTCTCCGAAGTGCCGACCAGGACGGCCAATGATGCGACGGCCATCGGCTCGATCCCGTCCTCGCGCAGGCTTTCGATGGAGAGCGCGCCGGTGCGCTTCGACAAGCCCTCGCCCGATGCGGTGGTCAGGAGATTATGGTGGCCGAACACTGGCGGCTCGGCAGCCAGCGCCCGGAACAGGGCGATCTGCACGCCGGTGTTGGTGACATGGTCGTCGCCGCGGATGATATGGCTGACGCCCATCTCGATGTCGTCGACGACAGAAGGCAGCGTGTAGAGATAGGTGCCGTCCTCGCGCACCAGGACCGGGTCGGAAAGCGAGGCCAGATCGACGGTTTCCTCACCGCGCACCAGGTCGTTCCAGTGGATTTCGGTGCGTTCCGGCTGTTGTGGATCGCCTGAGAAATTGGGGAGGAGAAACCGCCAGTGCGGCCGGCGGCCATCGGCCTGGTACTCGTCGATCTGCTCTTGCGTCAGTGTCAGCGCCTCGCGGCCATAGACCGGCGGCAGGCCGCGCGTGCGGCGCACCTTGCGCCTGAGATCGAGTTCCTCCGGCGTTTCGTAGCAGGCATAGAGAACGCCTGCCGTCTTCAGCCTCTCGACCGCCGCGTCATAGACTTCGAAGCGCCGCGACTGGTACTCGGTGGCGTCGGGAAAAATGCCCAACCAATGCAGGTCGTAGAGGATAGCGTCGGAAAACTCCTGCTTCGAGCGCGCAATGTCGGTGTCGTCGAAGCGCTGGATGAATCGGCCCTTGTTGTTCATGGCGAACAGCCAGTTGAACAGGGCCGTGCGCGCATTGCCGATATGGATGCGGCCGGTCGGCGAAGGGGCGAAACGAACGGTAACTGTCATGAGCGGGGCGTACCGGATGCTTTTACGATTGACAAGACGCGCCCCCGCGCTGCCCGGCAGACATAGAACATGGCGGCTGGAATGAAAAGACCGGGCGGTGGACGCCTCAGGAGGCGCGCAGTCCGGAGACGGCCTTTGTAACCGAGCGCTGCCAGCCGCTGGGGCCGACGACCGGTTGAAGGCGATCAGCGGCCGAAATCATCGGAACTGAGGCGGGTCCAGCGGTCGCCCACCAATCCACCGATAAAGATGTCGCCGGAGCGGACCGCTTCCGTGACCTCGGCGATCCGCGAGCGGACCATCGTTCCCCCGGCATAGCGGAAGAAGACATTCTTGTAGCCAAAGAGCTGGGGGATGAATTTGGTCTGCGTCTGTCCGGTGATGCCGACGCAGCCCATCTCCCATGCGGCGGCGACAAGCGCATCCAGTGTCGCGCCCCAGTGCGATCCGAATGCCTGGATTTGCAACAGGTTCGCCATGTCGCCGGCTTGACCGTAGAAGGCATAACAACCGAGCATTTTGCCCGTTTCGTCGTAGGTCCCACCGAAATGAAGGGGGCCGTCGGCCCGCTTCTCGGCCGCCAGCGCAAGCAGCCGTGGCAATTCCCCATCCTTCCAACTCGGCCGAAGAGCGTAGCCAGACAGGAGAGTCGGCAGGTTCTCGGCAAATTGCACGGCATCGATCGGCTCACGATGGGTGCGATGCGACGATGAATGGAGGACGGGGGGTTCGAACCTTTTCTTTGCGAGAGCATCGAATGCTCTCGCGCATGGATCGAGTACAAGGCGAGGCAGGCTAGGCCATTTACGGTGCAGTGCGGAGGCGGCCATCGCCGCCGGCCGGAAAACATATGTCCATCCCAGACAATGCACCGGAAGGAGTTGGTACTTCATCGGGCGCGCGAAGGCCAAGGATGTCCGGTTGGCCGAATCGGTCAGTTGCAGATCGAATTCGCCTTGATGCAAGGCACGCAGCAATTGGGGTCCGGCCGAGCCGTCATCGGTGCCGGGGTCGGCCATGAGCGGCCCGATGATCGCCGCATTCAATGGCGCTCCATTGAGCTCGTAGCGGGCTTTCAGAACGCCGAGGAATCCACCCAGACGACCCTGCCGGTTGATCTGGACAAGAGCGTTGCTTTCACCGGAGTGGCCGGCAGGGTCGAGATAAATCTCTCTCATATACGCGGCCGTCTCGGCGATTGCGCTATCGAGGAGGTGACGCCGCCGCCGGCGAAACTTCGTCAGGAAGAGTGCGGCGACGCGCTCGAGGTCTTCGGCAGCGAGCGGCCGAACCGAGCCATGCTGAGATTCCAGCACTGACGGCGCAGCCAACTTTTCCTCGGCATTCGCAGAAAGATGCATCGTGAAGAACGTCCGTAGGTTGCTCTCCATCGGATATATATCAACCAATGGTAGAAACAACGTATCTCGGTCGGTATGATGAACAGAGGTCTCAAGACTTACTATCCGGACAGGACTTCACAGGCAAATCAAGTCGGCCAGCATCACGGCGCTGATCGGCGGGTTGGCCGCGGCCCTGCGATCGCATGCCCTGGTCCAGCCCGCTGGGCTGACCGTGCCGGACAGAGGCGGCCTCCGGCCGAAGCTGCAGGCCGCCTCAATTCAGCTCACAAGTCCCTTGGTCAGTTCCAATGCCTGGCGCTCGAACAGGCGGCGGTAGATGCCGCCTGTCAGCCGGATCAGTTCGTCATGCGAGCCTTCCTCGACAATGTTGCCGCGATCGAAGACCAGCAGCCGGTCCAGTGCCCTCACCGTCGAAAGCCGGTGCGCGATGACCAGTGTCGTGCGGCCGACCATCAGCCGCTCCATCGCCTGCTGGATCAGCACCTCCGATTCCGAATCGAGGCTCGATGTCGCCTCATCGAGGATCAGAATGCGCGCATCGGCAAGGAAAGCGCGCGCGATCGCCACGCGCTGCCGCTCGCCGCCCGACAGTTTCACGCCGCGTTCGCCGACCAGCGTACCGTAGCCCTTCGGCAGGTTGGTGATGAAATCGTGCGCACTCGCCAGCTTCGCGGCATGCTCGATCTCCTCCTGCGTCGCACTCGGCTTGGCATAGGCGATGTTTTCGGCCAGCGACCGGTGGAACAGGATCGGCTCCTGCTGAACGATGGCGATCTGCCCGCGCAGCGAGGCTTGCGCCACCTGCGAAATGTCCTGGCCGTCGACCAGGATTTGCCCCGCATTCACGTCATAGAGCCGCTGGATAAGCTTGACGAAGGTGGTCTTGCCCGACCCCGAATGGCCGACCAGCCCGACGCGCTCACCCGGCGCGATATCGACCGAAAAGTCGCGGTAAAGCGCCGATCGGTGATGGCCATAGTGAAAGGTGACGTTGTCAAAGCTGATCCGTCCTTCGGTGATCCGGATCGGCTCGGCACCTGGCCGGTCCTCGATACCGAGCGGTTCGGACTGGAAATCGACCAGCTCTTCCATATCGTTGATGGAGCGCTGCAGATTGCGGATATGCGTGCCGATATCCCTGAGATAGCCCTGCAGCACGAAAAGCGAGGTCAGCACGAAGGCAACGTCGCCAGCGCTCGCCTGCCCCCACGACCACAGCATCAGCGCCAGGCCGATCACCGCGGCGCGCATGACCAGCAGCAGCACCCCTTGCGTGGTGCCGTTGATGGTGCCGCGCACCCAGGTGCGCCGTGTACGCGCACGCCATTTGGCGACGACCTTGGCGAGGCGGCGTTCTTCGCGCTCCTCGGCGCCAAAGCCCTTGACGACGGCGTTGCAGCTGACCGCGTCGGCCAGCGAGCCGCCGAGGCGCGTATCCCAGGTGTTGGCGAGCCTTGCCGCCGGCGCGACATAACCAAGTGACAGCAGCGCCGTCACCGTGATGAACAGCACCGAACCGGCAGCAACGACCGCACCCATCAACGGCCAGAACCAGCCGAGCAGCAACGTCGAGCCGACCAGCATGACGACCGACGGCAGCAGCGCGATGAGGATGGTGTCGTTGAGCAGGTCGAGCGCCCACATGCCGCGCGTCACCTTGCGCACGGTCGAGCCGGCAAAGCTGTTGGCATGCCAGTCGGTGGAAAAGCGCTGGACGCGATGGAAAGCATCGGCGGCGATGTCGGCCATCATCTTCAACGTCAGCTCGACGATCCCCATGAACGCCAGGTTGCGCAACACGACGCCGGCCAGCGCCAACGCCATCAACGTCGAGAACGCCGTCATCGCGGCATTCCAGGCAATCGCGTCGGCGCCGGCGCTGCTGGCGACGGCGTCGACCAGCCGGCCGGAGTAGAGCGGCGTCAGCACATCGGCCAGCGTCGACAGCAGGAAGCTGCCCATGATGAGCGAGAGCCGCCAGGGCTGGCGCCGCCAATGGGTGAGCGTGAAGCCAAGAACGCTGCGAAAGGCGCTCGCGCGCAAATCGATCTTGAAACGAGCCATGATGTCATTCGGGCACAAACGAGCCCGATCCCAGTAGGTCGAAAATTGAAGAAGCCGCGCAAGGGGCCAATGATTGCCCGGAAGCGGAGCGGCATATTTGGCGTATCGCCCATAATCGGGCGGCGATCGGCATCGGCATAAGCCTGTGCTCGATCCGGCGTCGGCACGAAGGGGAAACCTTCGCGGAGCGCCGGAGGAGACCTAGGCTTCGCGGCCTCGCATTACCATGTGAAATACTGCCATTCGGACCTCCCGCAAGACAATTGCGGAGGGGTCCTTATAGAGATGCTTCGATGCATCGCCAAGACGGGCTGACGCCAAAAGCGTATCTGGTCCAACCACTGCGATTATTTTGCAACAATGGCGGGCAAGCCGCGCCTCATTCAGGAACGCGATCGAAGCGCATGTAGCGGCCATCGGTTGATGGCTTGAACCCGAGCTTTTCATACATGCCATGGGCATCGCTGGTCGACAGGCTCCAATGGAAAACGGTCCTGACCTCCGGATGGTCGATCAGGGCCTGGACGAGCCGGCTGCCTATGCCCTGCCCGCGGTTCTCCGGCCAGACGATGATATCGGCGAGATAGGCGAATACCGTGCGGTCGGTGATCGCGCGGCCGAAGCCGACTTGCTTGCCATCGACATAGGCACCGACGCACAGTGAATTGGCAAAGGCGCGGCGATGGACTTCATCAGTGCGTCCGGCGCCCCAATAGCTTGCCATCAACAGGTCCGATGTCGCCCGGAAATCGATCCGTGACATGTCGAAGCTGATTTCACAATCGGGCATGGCTGTCTCCGGCCGCACCGCCGCGCGCTTTCGGTACTTAGCTGCGATCCCTGAAACGATTGGTGATGGGATAGCGGCGGTCGCGGCCAAAATTCTTTTTGGTGATCTTCACGCCCGGCGCCGCCTGCCTTCGCTTGTATTCTGCGATGTAGAGCAGGTGCTCGATGCGCGTCACCGTCGCCCGGTCATGGCCGCGCGCGACGATGTCGTCGACGCCCATCTCGTTCTCAACCAGGCATTCGAGAATATCGTCCAGCACCGGATAGGGCGGCAGCGAATCCTGGTCGGTCTGGTTCTCGCGCAATTCCGCCGATGGGGCCTTGTCGATGATGTTTTTCGGGATCACCTCGCCCGAGGGGCCAAGCGCGCCCGGCGGCACGTGGCTGTTGCGCCAGCGCGACAGCGCGTAGACCTGCATCTTGTAAAGATCCTTGATCGGATTGAAACCGCCATTCATGTCGCCATAGAGCGTGGCGTAACCAACCGACATCTCGCTCTTGTTGCCCGTGGTGACGACCATCGAGCCGAACTTGTTGGAGATCGCCATCAGGATGGTGCCGCGCGCACGGCTCTGCAGATTCTCTTCGGTGATGCCTTCCTTGGTGCCTTCGAACATCTGCGTCAGCGCGTGCAGGAACCCTTCGACCGGCTCGAAGATCGGCACGATGTCGTAGCGGCAGCCGAGCGCCCGGGCGCAATCCTCGGCATCCTTCAGCGAGTCTTTCGAGGTATAACGATAGGGCATCATGACGGCGCGCAGGCGTTCCTCGCCGAGCGCATCGACGGCGAGCGCCGCGCAGATCGCCGAATCGATGCCGCCGGACAGACCAAGCACCACATTCTTGAAGCCGTTCTTGTTTACGTAGTCGCGCAGGCCCAGCATGCAGGCGCGATAGTCGGCCTCCTCCCGGTCCGGAATTTTCGACATCGGCCCTTCGGAACAGACCCAGTGATCGCCCTGGCGTTTCCATGTAGTGACGTCGACCGCTTCCTCGAACTGGCTCATCTGGAAGGCAAGCGTCTTGTCGGCGCCAATGGCAAACGACGCGCCGTCGAAGATCAGCTCGTCCTGGCCGCCAAGCTGGTTGGCATAGATCATCGGCAGCCCGCATTCGATGACCTGGCGGATGACGATCTGGTGGCGGACATCGATCTTGGCGCGATAATAGGGCGAGCCGTTCGGCACCAACAGGATTTCCGCCCCGCTTTCGGCCAGCGACTCGCAGATATCGACATCGCCCCAGATGTCCTCGCAGATCGGAACTCCGATGCGCACGCCGCGGAAATTGACCGGCCCCTGGATCTCGGGTCCGGCCTGGAACACGCGCTTCTCGTCGAACTCGCCGTAGTTCGGCAGATCGAGCTTGTAACGCTCGGCGATGATCTTGCCGCCATCGGCGAAGATGATCGAATTGTGCGTGCCGCTCTTGCGCTTCAACGGCGTGCCGATGATGACGCCGGGACCTCCATCCGCGGTGTCGGCGGCAAAATCCTGTGCCGCCTTTTCGCAGGCTTTCAAAAAGGCCGGCTTCAGCACCAGATCCTCCGGCGGGTAGCCGGCGAGGAAAAGCTCGGTATAGAGCACGAGATCGGCGCCTTGACGCGCGGCATCCGCCCTCGCCTCGCGGGCTTTGGCGAGATTGCCTGATATATCGCCGACAGTCGGATTGAGCTGGGCGACGGCGATGCGCAGGATGTCGAGCTTCTTGGTCATGCCTGCTGACTTAGCGCGGCAAAATTGCCCGGGCAATGGCGTTCGTTTGGACCAATTCGGACCGATTGACATACGTCAATCGTGTACGGACCGATCAACGTACTTCAATCGTGGGGATACGACCAGGTATCAGTCGTCGCCCATATATTCGCGCAGCGCTTGCGGCGAATGGTTCTCGCCGATCGACATCGCCAGGATGCGTGAAATATGCCGGCGCGGCAGATGCGTCTCCGCTGCCCATTGGTTGATTTGCCTCTGGATCTTGTCCAGGTCCTTCTTCGAAGTCGGGCTTTCGGCGATGTCTAGGCCGGCGTCGCGCAACGCCGCGGCCATATCGCCCGAGATGACGAACGCATCCCAACCCAGCCAGCGCAGGAAATACTGGCCCGTATTGCCGCCCAACCGGCTGCCATGCTTGCCGAGCCAGGCCATCAGCCCGACCTGGTCGTCAGCCGGCCAGTTGGCGAGGAATTGGCCGAAACCGCCATATTCCTTCGAGACGCGCTCGACGAAGGCAGCGTTGTCGCGCACGGATCTGATCTTCTGCGGGTTGCGCACGATGCGCTGGTCGGCCGTCAGATCGTGCCAGAAATCATCGGGCTGGAACAACAGCCGCTTCGGCTCGAAGCGCAGAAACGCCTCCTCGAAGCCCGGCCATTTCTGCTCGATGACGCGCCAGACGAAACCGGCGGCGAAGACGCGTTCGGCCATAACAGAGAGAATGCGGTCATCGGCGATGTCAGCCACGGCGGCATTGTCAGGCGCGGGACCCAACAGTGACGTCAGTTCCTCCTCGCCACCCTTGCGTTCTGCGGCACGTGCACGGATTTTCCTGAAATCGGCCATTGGTCCCTCGGCAACTGGAATCAATCTAACACTTCCCGTGTGAGCCGGCAGCCTCTACCTCTTACGGCAAGCCAAGGACCCTGGAGATGGCCATGAACAAGACGATCGACGACCTGGCGAACCGCTGGCTCAAGCGGCGGCCGGACGGCCTCAGCCAGCTCGAAAGCCGGGTGCTGCAATCGACACTCGAACGGACCACCATCTCGCGCGACACCAACAAGGCCGCCGCCTTCCACCAGACCTTCGGCGACCGGCTCGCCGACACGATCGCCCGCATCGGTGGGTCATGGTCCTTCATCCTGACCTTCATCGCCTTTCTGATCCTGTGGACATCAGGCAATGTCTGGCTGCTGTCGCGTGACGCCTTCGATCCCTACCCGTTCATCTTCCTCAATCTCGTTCTGTCGATGGTCGCCGCCTTGCAGGCGCCGGTGATCATGATGGCGCAGAACCGCCAGACCGAACGCGACCGCATCGACGCCGCCCACGATTACGAGGTCAACCTGAAAGCCGAGATCGAGATCATGGCGCTGCATGAAAAGCTGGATGAACTGCGCCACGGCCAGATTCTCGGTATGCGCGACGAGATCATGCAGCTGACCGAAATGGTCAAGCGGATCGACGAAAGGCTGTCTTCGCAGCAGTCGGCTTCATGACCGGCGCGATCCATCATTTCATCGAACAATACGGGCTGCTCGCGGTCTTTATCGGTTGCGTCGCGGAGGGCGAAAGTGCCGCCATCCTTGGCGGCTTCTTCGCCCACCAGCAGGTCTTCGTCCTGTGGCACGCGGTCCTTGCGGCCGCGCTCGGCGCCTTCGTCGGCGATACTTTCTTCTTCATCCTCGGACGAAGCTTCGCCGACCACCGCTATGTCGTCAGATTGCGCAAACGGCCCGGCTTCCGCCGCGCCTTTCGGCTGCTCAACACCCATCCCGACATTTTCGTGCTGTCCAACCGCTATATCTACGGCATGCGCCTCGTCGGCGGCATTGCAGCCGGGCTTTCCAACATTGCCGCGCCGCGCTTCGTCATCCTCAACGCGCTTTCATCGGCGGTCTGGGCGGTGCTGTTCGGCACGATCGGTTATGTCTTTGGACTTGGCGCCGAGCGCGTCATCGGCCAGGCGTTGATGCATCACGAACGGTTGCTGATCGGGCTTGGCATCGGGCTGACCGTGGCCGTTCTGGCATGGCTCGTCGCCCGTCACATCGCCAGGAAGGAACGCGCCAGGGAGGGCTGATCGTCAATCCACGCCGAGCGCCTGATCCCCCCGATCGAGGATAAGCGGGATGATCAGGTCTTCCTCGTCGGCAAGATGCCTTGTCAGCATGGCGATCAGCCGGCTGTTTTCGTCGGCATAGGCGTCGGCGGCGAAGCGCTGTCTGTCTTCGCTCTCCTGAAGCGTCTTGATGAACGCGTTGGCCGCCTCGGCATTGCGCTCCAGCCCTTCATGGATGGTGTGATGGTCGGCATCGAGAATCTCGAAACCGTGCTTCAAACGGGGCTCTGCCTTGGCGAAGACCGGAAAATATTGATAATCCTCGACATTGTGGTGACCGTCGAGATGCCCAAGAAAATGATTGAGGCGCGGCGCGAACCAGCGCGCGAAATCAGGCGCCGTCAGCCGTCCCTCACGGTAGTCTCCAATACCGTTGGCCAGCATACCGCCAAGTTCGCGGAACATGTCGTGCCGCTGCAGCCACATATTGGCGATGCCATGGATGTTGGCATGGTCTTGCCAGTTTTCACGCGGGTATTTTTCGACGAGCCAGCGCAGATCGTCTGGCAGGCCAGCACGCTCAAGAAGCAGAAAGCTCGTGGCTTCGGACATGACAGTCTCCTTTGGTGACTGGCATGTAGGCATCGAAAGGCTAGATCGGTAGTCCCGTAATCCGCTCGATAATGGCGATGCCCCAGACGCCGGCGACGATGAGCACCGAAATCAGCACCGCCAGCGAACCGCAATCCTTGGCCAACTGGATATCGACATTGAACTCGCGGCTGAAAGCGTCGCATGCCGCCTCGATGCCGGTGTTAAGCACTTCGACCATGATCAAGAGCAGCACGGCGCCGATCAGCAAGGCATAGCCGCGCCACGAGATCGAAACGAACCAGCCGAGCGGCAAGGCAAGCGCCAGCAGCATCAGCTCCTGCTGGAAAGCCTTCTCGCTGGTGGCCAGCTTGCGAAACGCCCGCACCGAATTGAAATAAGCATCGATCAGCCGCTGCATGCCAAACCCCTTTGCGAATCACCGGCACGGGATAATGCAATGGCTGGCCAGATCAATGAAATAAGGTGACTTGTCCAAGATTCATTCAGCAACCGGTATGGACGGTGTCGACTTTTCAAACTGTGGCAGCCCGTCGTCGATCGAATAATAGTCGCCCTTGTCACCGACGAAGATATGGCATTCCCCCTCAAGGCCTGTCGGCTTGTCGAACGATCCGGCCATGACTGAAACGTAGTCCTGGTCTCGCGGCTTCCAGAACAGCACCGATCCGCATGCCTTGCAGAACCCACGCCTGGCGAAGGTAGAGGCTTCGTACCAGGTGATACTTTCCGTGCCCTCGATCACAATGTCGGCGTTGGCAACATTGGTCGCGGCATAGAAATGTCCGCTCTGCTTGCGGCATTGCGAGCAATGGCAATAGACGACGCCACGCAGCGCTCCGTTCGTTCTGAAGCGGACGGCTCCGCACAGACACGATCCCTGGTGACCATCACTCACGTCGACCTCCTTGAAGAAAAGTGCCTGGCATCGCCTTCAGGATTCCAGCTTTGCGGCGCACGCACGCAAGCAAATGCGACATGTGCTGGCGTGGAGAATCCGAAATTCGGTTTCATTTTCAAGAATGCGATGCGCGAATCGCGAATTCAAGCCGCCGCACCGGCGTTGTTTCCAACTGTTGGACGCGCGGATAGGGTTTTTACAGCCCGCAGACAGAGAAAACCCGCTGAACCTCTGTCAGTTAAGGAAACTTTAGCGACAGCGCATTTATGGTCACCTGCAAGCGAAGGCCGTGGGTGGGGACGCATCCCTTCGCAAGTTGTTCCGAAGCGTCGGTCGCATTCCCCAGGGCTCGGCGACAAAGGGATCCCGCGAATTCCGCGGAACATCCGAGGGGAAGAACCAAGATGCAGCCGGCAGCTGTCCCGACCGAACGAAGCACCGACATTGCAGCCACTGTTGTCGCGACAATGCGCCAATTGGGCGTGCTCGGCCTGCCGCGCAATTACGAGATCTTCTATGAGGCCCTGAGCGGCACCAATCGCGAACTCAGCCTGGCCGTCGTTTCGCTGGCCAGCCGGCCGACACAGGATGAACTGGATCAGATCGGGCGCACTTTCTTTGCCCACAACCATGGTCCTGGCATCGTCGAGCATGCCAGAGACGTCATTGCCAGGGAGCTCGAGGAGGTTGCTTCGCTGCTGCGGAGCGAGCGCAGCCACATCGAGAAATACGGCAGGATCCTCGATGAGACATCGAGCGGCCTCAGCGGCCGCAGCCTTCTCTCTCAGGATCTCCTGCAGAAGATCGCCAACGCCATGGCGGTTGCCACCAATTCGACGATCGATCACGGCCGGCAGGTGGCCTCGACGCTCGGCGACAAGACGGCCGAACTCGAGAGCGTCAAGTCGAAGCTTGAGGAGTACAAGCGGCTGGCCGACACCGATCCGTTGACCCATATCTGGAATCGGCGCGCCTTCGACAAGGAGATCACCAGGATCTACAACAGCAACAGGGGTATCCTGTTCAACGCCCTGGTTCTTGTCGACATCGACCGCTTCAAGGATATCAACGACCGCTATGGCCACCCGGTCGGCGACAAGATCATCCAGAGCATCGCCGATATTTTCCAGACCAGCATTCGCGGCGACATGTTCGTCGCCCGCACCGGCGGCGAGGAGTTCGCGCTGATCATCGAGGGCGCCAGCGAGGACGCCACCTATGACGTCGCAGAGCGTATTCGTGCCCTGATCGAGCAGACGCCGTTCACCAGCAGCCAGACTGGTACGAATTACGGCACCGTCACCGTCTCGATGGGTATCTGCATGGCGTCCGAAGCCGAAGGACCCGAAGATCTCTACACCAAGGCCGACCGGGCGCTCTATCGCTCCAAAGTCAGCGGGCGCAACCGGGTCACCAAGCACTCGAAGATGGCAGGCCGGGCCGGCAAGAGCTGGCTGCTCTACAAGAAGGACTGACCGTTTCGGCTGCTGCCTCCCCACCTGCCGGCTCGTGCAGGGAACACCAGACTAGCGCAGACATAAAAGGCGCCCGATTGCTCGGACGCCCTTTCATAGATCTTAGTCGGACTACTAAAATCAGCCGTTGACGGCCTGCTTGTGCTGCACCGGGTGGCTCTTCTTCAACAGGTCCGAGACCAGGAAGGCCAGTTCGATCGCCTGATCGGCATTGAGGCGTGGGTCGCAATGGGTGTGGTAGCGGTCCTGCAATTCCTCGGCGGTGATGGCGCGTGCGCCACCGGTGCATTCGGTGACGTTCTTGCCGGTCATCTCGACATGGATACCGCCCGGATGCGTGCCTTCGGCGCGGTGCACCTCGAAAAAGGTTTGCACCTCCTTCAGGATGCGGTCGAACGGCCGCGTCTTGTAGCCGGCGGCCTCGATCGTATTGCCGTGCATCGGATCCGACGACCACACCACGGAGCGGCCTTCCTTCTGCACCGCGCGCACCAGCTTCGGCAGATGGTCGGCGACCTTGTCGGAACCGAAGCGGGCGATCAGCGTCAGCCGGCCGGGCTCGTTCTCGGGATTGAGCAGGTCGATCAGCTCCAGCAAACCGTCCGGCGTCAGCGACGGACCGCATTTCAGCCCCAGCGGGTTCTTGATGCCACGGCAATATTCGACATGCGCATGGTCGGGCTGGCGGGTGCGGTCTCCGATCCAGATCATGTGACCCGAGGTGGCGTACCAGTCGCCGGAGGTCGAATCGACACGCGTCAGTGCCTCCTCATAGCCGAGCAGCAGCGCCTCGTGGCTGGTGTAGAAATCGGTCTCGCGCAGCGCGTAGTTGGTTTCCGAGGTGATGCCGACGGCCTTCATGAAGTCCATCGTCTCGGTGATGCGGTTGGCAAGAGACTCGTATTTCTCGCCCTGCGGACTGTCGGACACGAAGCCGAGCATCCAGCGGTGCACATTCTCCAGGCTGGCATAGCCGCCTTGCGCGAAGGCGCGCAAAAGGTTGAGCGTCGCCGCCGACTGGCGATACGCCATCTCCTGGCGAGCGGGGTCCGGAATGCGCGACTTGGGGTCGAATTCGATGCCGTTGATGATATCGCCGCGATAGCTGGGCAGCGTCACCTCGCCCTTGGTCTCGTTGTCGGATGAGCGCGGCTTGGCAAACTGCCCGGCAACGCGGCCGACCTTCACCACCGGCTGCGCGCCGGCGAAGGTGAGCACCACGGACATCTGCAGGAAGACGCGGAAGAAGTCGCGGATGTTGTCCGCGCCATGCTCGGCGAAGCTCTCGGCGCAATCGCCGCCCTGCAGGAGGAATGCGTCACCGGCGGCGACAGAAGCGAGCTGCTTCTTCAGCTTGCGCGCCTCGCCGGCAAAAACCAGCGGCGGAAAGGTTGCGAGCTGGGCCTCCGTGTTCTTCAGCGCGGCAAGGTCCGGATAGGCAGGAACCTGCTTGATCGGCTTTGCTCTCCACGAATTCGGCGACCATTTCGTCATCGCTGCACCAACACTCTTTCCGGCGAGCACCCTCGCCCCCACTCCAGCCCCTATATGGGATGGCGGCTCCATACACGAAGCCGTTTTCCTATTCTAGACCGGAATTCAAGCGCTGGCGAATGGTCCGGGGCGGGCTATGCCGCCTTCTCCACCAGCCGCGCCAACTGCGTCATGACGACCGCGGAGCCCGCCAATCGCTTCTCGGGGGTTGGCCAATCGCGCACGAAGACGACGCTGTGGTCCGGCCGGATCTTGGCCAGCGAGCCCTGCTCGCCGATGAACCGGACGAGCCCGACCGGGTTGGAGAATTCGCGCTTGCGGAAATGGATGACGACGCCCTTCGGCCCGGCGTCGAGCTTCTCGACATTGGCTTTGCGACAGAGCGCCTTGATGAAGACGATCTTGAGCAGATGCTTCACCTCTTCCGGCAGCGGGCCGAAGCGATCGATCAGCTCGGCGCCGAAAGCGTCGATTTCCTCGGTGTTCTCGAGATCGCCGAGACGGCGATAAAGCGCCAGCCTGAGTTGCAGGTCCGGAACATAGCTTTCCGGGATCATCACCGCCGTGCCGACAGCAATCTGCGGCGACCAGCCGCCATCCTGGACCTCGCCGGAATCCTTCACCTCGGCGACAGCCTCTTCCAGCATCTGCTGGTAGAGCTCGAAGCCGACCTCCTTGATGTGGCCGGACTGCTCTTCGCCCAGAAGATTGCCGGCGCCACGGATGTCGAGATCGTGGCTGGCGAGCTGGAATCCGGCGCCCAGCGTATCCAGCGATTGCAGCACCTTCAGCCGGCGCTCGGCGGTGTCGGTGAGCTTGCGGTTGGCCGGCAACGTGAACAACGCATAGGCGCGCACCTTCGAGCGACCGACGCGACCGCGTAACTGGTAAAGCTGCGACAGGCCGAACATGTCGGCGCGATGGATGATCAGCGTGTTGGCGGTCGGGATGTCGAGACCGGATTCGACGATGGTCGTCGATAACAGCACGTCGTACTGGCCGTCATAGAAGGCATTCATGATGTCGTCGAGTTCGCCCGGCGGCATCTGGCCATGTGCCACCGCCACCTTCAACTCCGGCACGGATTCCTTCAGGAAATCATGGATTTCCGAGAGATCGCTGATGCGCGGCACCACATAGAAGGAATGGCCGCCGCGATATCGCTCGCGCAGCAGCGTCTCGCGGATGACCAGGGGATCGAACGGCGAGATGAAGGTGCGCACCGCCATACGGTCGACTGGCGGCGTGGCGATCAGCGACAGCTCGCGCACCCCGGTCAACGCCAGTTGCAGCGTGCGCGGGATCGGCGTCGCCGACAGCGTCAGCACGTGCACGTCGGTCTTCAAATCCTTCAGCCGCTCCTTGTGCTTGACGCCAAAGTGCTGCTCCTCGTCGATGATCAGCAGGCCAAGGTTCTTGAACGAGATCGCGGAGCCGAGCAGCGCGTGCGTGCCGATGACGATGTCGACCTGCCCTTCGGCGATGCCCTTCTTGGTTTCGGCCAGTTCCTTGGCGCCGACCAGCCGCGACGCCTGGGCAACGCGGATGGGAAGGCCTGAGAAACGCTGCGAAAACGTCTTGAAATGCTGGCGCGACAGCAGCGTTGTCGGCACCACCACCGCCACCTGAAAGCCTTCCATCGCCGCAATGAAGGCGGCGCGCAGCGCCACTTCGGTCTTGCCGAAGCCGACATCGCCGCAGATCAGCCGGTCCATCGGCTTGCCGGCAGCAAGATCGTCGCGCACCGAATCGATGGCCGTCTGCTGGTCGTCGGTCTCTTCATAGGGGAAGCGGGCCGCGAACTCGCCATAGAGGCCTTCTGCCGGCACCAGTGGCGGTGCGGAGCGCATCTGCCGCTCGGCGGCGATGCGGATCAATTGACCGGCCATGTCGAGCAGGCGTTTCTTCAACCGCGCCTTGCGCGATTGCCAGGCGCCGCCGCCAAGCTTGTCCAGCGTCGCCTCGGCCGTGTCAGAACCGTAGCGCGACAGGAGTTCGATGTTTTCCACCGGCAGGAACAGCCGGTCGTCACCGGCATAGTGGATTTCCAGGCAGTCATGCGGTGCGCCGACCGCTTCGATGGTGCGCAGGCCAATGAAACGGCCAATGCCGTGGTCGGCATGGACAACAATGTCGCCGGCCGACAGCGCCGAGGCCTCGGCGATGAAATCCGAGGGACGCTTCTTGCGTTTCGAACGCCGGATCAGCCGGTCGCCCAAAATGTCCTGTTCGGCGACGACGACCAGTTTTTCGGTCTCGAAGCCGGATTCGAGCGGCAGCACGGCCAGGGCCGCCTGACCCGGTTCGAGCTTTTCGGCTTCCGCCAGCGTCGCCACCTGCTTGAGGTTGCCGAGATGGTGTTCGGCAAGGATCTGGCCAAGCCGGTCGAGCGAGCCTTCGGTCCAGCCGGCAATGACGACGCGGCGGCGCGCCGCGCGCTCATCGGCGATGTGTTTGACGACGACATCGAACACGTTGGCGTTCGGATCGGCGCGCTCCTCGACGAAGCTGCGGCCGTGGCGCGAGCCGGCGTGATAGACCTTCTTGGCGCCAACGTCGGGCGCGTCGAATGGGGTGAAGTCGATCGCTTCACGCGGCCCTAGCGAGGCAATCAGGTTTTCCGGGGAGAGATAGAGCAGGTCCGGTGCGACCGGCTTGTAGGGCACGGCGTCCTTCAAGGCACCGTCCGCCTGCTTCTTGCGCGCCTCGTAATGGTCGAGGATCAGCGTGTGGCGCTCGGCCAGCGCCTCATGCGCCAGATGGTCGAAGATGACAGGCGTGTGAGGCAGATAGTCGAACACCGTCTCCAGCCGCTCATAGAAAAACGGCAGCCAGTGTTCCATGCCGGCAAACCGCCTGCCTTCGCTGACTGCTGCATAGAGCCTGTCATCGCGCTGCGGAGCGCCAAAGGCTTCGATATAGGAGCGGCGGAAGCGGCTGATGGTTTCGGACGTCAGCGCCACCTCGCTCATCGCCTGCAGCGCCATCGACTTGCGTTGACCGGTGGTGCGCTGCGTGGCGGCATCGAAGACACGGATCGCTTCCAGCGTGTCGCCGAAGAAATCGAGCCTGAGCGCTTCGGTCCAGCCGGGGGCGAAAAGGTCGAGAATGCCGCCGCGCACCGCGAATTCACCGATACCGCGCACGGTCGGCACGCGCTCGAAACCGGACGTTTCCAGTCGCGACACCAGTACGTTCATGTCGATCTGGTTGCCGGGCTTGGCGTGGAAGGTCTGTGCCTCGACGAGATCCGCCGGCGGAATGCGCTGCAGCAGCGCGTTGGCGGTGGTGAGGATGACGGCGCGGTGCGGCTTCTTCGCCAGCGCGATCATGGCGGTCAGCGCATCGAGGCGCTTGGCGGCCGCATCCGAGCCGGGCGAGACGCGGTCGTAGGGCAAGCAATCCCAGGCCGGCAGTTCCAGCACCGGCAGGCCGGGGGCCGCGAAAGACAGCGCCTCGATGATCGCCGGCAGGCGCTGACCGTCGCGCGCGACGAACAGAACCGGCTTGTCTGGCGCGATCTCGAGTGCTGCCTGCACCAGCGCAAAGGCTTCGTAGCCATCGGCGACGCCGTCGACGATGAACTGACCGGCGCGGTCTTTCGGCAAACCGATGGTGGGAATGAGGCTCATCAAATCAACGTCTTGTTTTATCGCAATTCCCCAGGGAAAACCGCTTCGTACTTTTCCTGGAATTGCTTGTGTTCAGAATGTCAGAGAACGGCGGAAAGCCAGGATCTTTTGCAGGACGGCACAATCGATGTCGGCCGGCACCGGGCGTTCGCCGGTGACCATGGGCAGGAATTCGGTATCGGGAATGTCGAGGAGCCTCTCATATTGGTCGATTTCCTCAGCCGTCAAGGCGCCGATCTCAGCGTCGGCGAAAGTGCCGAGGATCAGGTCCATCTCGCGCATGCCGCGATGCCAGGAGCGAAACAGAAGCTTGCGGCGGCGGACGTCGAGCCCCTCGCTTGATCTCGTCGTTCCGGTCATCGTGCCGCATCCTTGCTTGCTGCGGGCGCATATAGCGTGGATAGAAGGGGCTGTCAGCCTTGCAACGGCCCGGTTGGCGTCTAACATCTCGGTGTGACGAACATTCCTGACAGTATCGGCGCTAGCACCCCCCTCTTTCCTGCCGGACATCTCCCCCTCAAGGAGGGAGATCGTATGGCACGACTGCTTTCGCCAATTTCCAACTGCGCAAGGCGGGCGGCGAGGTCAGAACTGCTAGTCTCCCCCCTTGAGGGGGAGATGGCCGGCAGGCCAGAGGGGGGTGAGCGCAGACACCGCATGGTTTCTCTCAGATGAGACCTTCCATCCTCGATCCCTTGTTTGTCCCGATCACCTCGCTTGCCGGCGTCGGACCGAAAGTCAGCGCGCTGATCGAGAAGGTTGTCCCGGCCGATCTGGGTGACCGCCCCGCCCGCGCGGGCGACCTTCTGTTCGTGCTGCCGCACACCGTCATCGACCGCCGCAGCCGGCCGGGCATCGCAGGATCCGCGGAGGGCCAGATCGTGACGCTGGAGGTGCGCATCGACCGCCACCAGCCGCCGCCGCGCGGCAACAGGTCGGTGCCTTACCGGGTCTTCGCCCATGACGACACCGGCGAGATCGCGCTGACCTTCTTCCATGCTCACGCTTCCTACCTCGAAAAGGCGATGCCCGAGGGCGAGCATGTCGTGGTCTCGGGCCGCATGGAATGGTTCAATGGCCGCCCGAGCATGGTCCACCCCGACCATATTGCGCTGGCCAGCGAGGCGGAAAACCTGCCGCTGGTAGAACCGGTCTATCCGCTGACGGCCGGGCTCTCGGGCAAGGTGCTGCGCCGGGCGATCGGCCAGGCGCTGGCGCGCGTGCCCGAATTTCCTGAATGGCAGGACGGCGCCTTCATGCGCCGGCACACCTTTGCGGCCTTTGCCGATGCGCTCGCCCGCATCCACAATCCGGCCGACCCGATTGACGTCTCCATCGACGGCGCCGCGTGGCGGCGGCTCGCCTATGACGAGTTGCTGGCGGGCCAGGTGTCGCTGGCGCTGGTGCGGGCAAAAGTCCGCAGGCTGTCCGGGCGTCCCCTGGTCGGCGACGGCCGCATCGTCGAAAAACTGCGGGCCGCACTGCCCTATTCGCTGACATCGAGCCAGGAGTTTGCGCTGGCCGAAATCAATGCCGACCTCGCCGATCCCGAGCGCATGCTGCGGCTTCTGCAGGGCGATGTCGGCTCCGGCAAGACGGTCGTCGCGCTGCTGGCCATGGCACGCGCCGTCGAGGCCGGCGGCCAGGCAGCCTTGATGGCACCGACCGAAATCCTGGCGCGCCAGCATCTGGCGACCATCACGCCGCTTGCCGCCAAGGTCGGGCTGCGCATCGCCATCCTCACGGGCCGCGAGAAGGGCCGCGAACGCGCTGATACGCTGGCCGGCCTGGCAAGCGGCGAGATCGACATCGTCGTCGGCACCCATGCGCTGTTCCAGGAGACGGTCATGTTCCACGACCTGGTCTTCGCCGTGATCGACGAGCAGCACCGTTTCGGCGTCCATCAGCGGCTTGCCATCACCGCCAAGGGCGATGCGCCAGACATGCTGGTGATGACGGCCACTCCCATCCCGCGCACGCTGGTGCTGACCGCTTTCGGCGACATGGACGTGTCGAAACTGACGGAAAAACCGGCCGGCCGCCAGCCGATCCGTACCGTTACGCTGCCACTCGAGCGGCTCGACGAACTGGTCGACCGCATGGTGGACGCCATCGCCGGCGGCCAGAAGATCTACTGGATCTGTCCGCTGGTCGAGGAATCCGAAGAAATCAAGCTGATGTCGGCCGAGGACCGCTTCGTCTCGCTGAAACCATTGTTCGGCGACCGTATCGGGCTCGTTCACGGCCGCATGAAAGGCGCCGACAAGGACGAGGCGATGCGCGCCTTCAAGCAGGGCGAGACACGCATCCTGATCGCCACCACGGTCATCGAGGTCGGCGTCGACGTACCGGACGCCACCGTCATGGTCATCGAGCATGCCGAGCGCTTCGGCCTCGCCCAATTGCATCAGTTGCGCGGCCGGGTCGGGCGTGGCGACAAGCCCTCCTCCTGCGTGCTGCTCTATAAGGACCCGCTCGGCGAGACCGCAAAACGCCGACTGTCGGTGATGCGCGAGACCGAGGACGGGTTCCTGATCGCCGAAGAGGACCTGAAGCTGCGCGGCGAAGGCGAATTGCTGGGCACCCGCCAGTCCGGCACGCCAGGTTTCCAAGTGGCTCGCATCGAGGCGCATGCCGACCTTCTGGAGGCCGCCCGCGACGATGCCAGGCTGATCCTGTCGCGCGACCCGGAGCTGCAATCGCAGCGTGGCGAGGCGTTGCGCCTGCTGCTTTATTTGTTCGGCCGCGACGAGGCCGTGCGGCTCCTGCGCGCCGGCTGAGCCAGGGCGGCAACCGACGGGTTGGCGAGCATCCCCTCGATCGGCTCGCCATTCACGACAACCATTTGCTTGACCTCGGGCGCCACCAGCCCGGCCGAGACGATCAGCTTGGCGCCGTCCTCGATCGTCATGTCGAGCAGCACGATGTCCGACTTCGGCACATACATCAGGAATCCGGTGGTCGGGTTCGGCGTGCACGGCATGAACACGGCAATCAGCGGATCGCCTTCCTGGTCGAGCTTCTGGTTGATCTCGGTTTCCTTCTCGCTGGCGACGAACACCAGCGACCACACACCCTTGCGCGGATATTCGACCAGCCCGACCTGGCGGAACATGTCACCCTTGTTCGACAGCACGGTCTCGAAAATCTGTTTCAGCGAGCCATAGATGCCGCGCACCAGCGGCATGCGGCCAAGCAGCCGCTCGCCGAAGTTGACGATGGCACGGCCGACAATGTTGGCTGTCAGGAAGCCGATCAGCGTGATCAGGATCAGCGCCACGATCAGCCCGAACCCCGGCACCGGAAACGACAAATAGGTGTCAGGGCTGTAGCGGGCCGGAATATAGGGTTTCACCCAGGAATCGACCCAGCCGATGAAAGACCATGCAATGTAGGCGGTGATCGCCAGCGGCGCGCAGACAATGAAGCCCGTGAGGAAATAGTTCCTCAGCCGGGTCACGCCGGAGGTCTTGGGAGCATCGGACATGGTTCACCGGGGGCCGCTATTGCGACGCAACATTAGTGAACCGCCGTCCAGTTTGGAACTGCGAAGTTTTTAAAGAGCCGATTATGCCGCCGCTTCCAGCGAAGCAATCCAAACGGAAGCAGCATACGTTCGCGATTAGCCGAAACATCCCTCCCCTTCGTCATCCACGGGCGGAGCAAGGAGCGAAGCGACGCGGCGCAGACCCGAGGATCCATTCCGTGACGTCGGCCGAAGAATGCAACCCCTCAAGATGGTCGGCGGATCGTTCGGTCGCTATACTTCGTTCATGACGGGCTATGTCTATTTAACTGCGAGCCGGAAACGCGGCACCATCTATATTGGCGTCACAAACGATCCGATGCGATCCAGCGCGAGAAGTCGCTGAAACGTTGGCCCCGTCAATGTAAAATCGAACTGATCGGAAAGGCCATCCGGAGTGGTTCGAACTTTTCCGCGGGACTGGGTGGTAGCGCCAAGTTCTGCACCGCTTGATCCGCCACCACCGTCACGGAATGGATCCTCGGGTCTGCGCAGGAGCTTCGCTCCCGCTCCGCCCGTGGATGACGAAGGATGAGGCCTACTCCACCGTCACCGATTTCGCCAGATTGCGCGGCTGGTCGACGTCGGTGCCCATAAAGACGGCGGTGAAATAGGCGAGCATCTGGATCGGCAGCGCGTAGATGATCGGCGAGATGATTTCCGGCACGTCCGGCAGCACGATCGTCTCCATCGTCTTGACGCTCGTCAGTGCCGCCCCCTTGCTGTCGGTGATCAGGATGATCTTGCCGCCGCGCGCCGCCACTTCCTGCATGTTCGACACGGTTTTTTCGAAAATGCGGTCGTGCGGCGCGATGACGATGACCGGCATGTTCTCGTCGATCAGTGCGATCGGGCCGTGCTTCAGTTCGCCGGCTGCATAGCCTTCGGCGTGGATATAGGAGATTTCCTTGAGCTTTAGCGCGCCTTCCATGGCCAGCGGGAAATTGGTGTCGCGGCCGAGATAGAGCACGTTCTTATAGTGAGCGAGGTCGCGCGCGGTCTTTTCGATCTGATGGTCGAGCTTCAGCACCTGATTGGCATAGCGCGGTGCTTCCGAAAGCTCGCGCACAAAGGTCTTTTCCTGCTCCTTCGAGATCGTACCGCGCGCCACGCCAGCCCGCACGGCAAGCGATGCCAGCACCGACAACTGGCAGGTGAACGCCTTGGTCGAGGCGACGCCGATTTCCGGCCCGGCGAGCGTCGGCAGCACGACGTCGGATTCGCGCGCCATGGTCGATTCCCGCACATTGACGACGGCGCCGATCTTCATCCCCGCCTTGCGGCAGTAGCGCAGCGAGGCCAGCGTGTCGGCGGTCTCGCCCGATTGCGAGATGAAGAAGGCGGCATCGTTCTTCGACAGCGGCATTTCGCGGTAACGGAATTCCGAAGCGACATCGATATCGACCGGTAGTCGCGCGTAGCGCTCGAACCAGTATTTGCCAATCAGGCCGGCGAGATAGGCGGTGCCGCAGGCCGAAATCGCCAGCCGGTCGATTTTGGCGAAATCGAAAGGCAGGTCGAGCGGCTTGGAGACGCCGCCGACAAAATCCAGATAATTCGCCAGCGTGTGCGAGATGACCTCGGGCTGTTCATGGATTTCCTTCTCCATGAAGTGGCGTCTATTGCCCTTGTCGACCATGAAACTGGTCGAGAGCGACTGCTGGCGCTTGCGGTCGACCTTTGTGCCGTCGATGTCGAAGATGGTGACGCCGTCGCGGCGCACCACCGCCCAGTCGCCATCTTCGAGATAGGTGATCGAATTGGTGAACGGGGCGAGCGCGATAGCGTCGGAGCCCAGAAACATCTCGCCATCGCCATGGCCGACGGCCAGAGGCGGCCCGTTGCGGGCGCCGACGATCAGGTCCTCGTCGCCTTTGAACATGATGGCCAGGGCGAAGGCGCCTTCTAGCCGCTTCAGCGCCTGGTGCGCGGCCTCGACCGGCTTCAGCCCCCTGGCGAGTTCGCGCGCCACCAGATGCGCCACGACCTCGGTGTCGGTCTGCGACGAAAAAGAATAGCCGTCGCGGACCAGTTCGTCGCGCAGTTCGGCGAAATTCTCGATGATGCCGTTGTGGACGATGGCGACGCCATCGGAAAAATGCGGATGCGCATTGGTTTCATTAGGCACGCCATGCGTCGCCCAGCGCGTGTGACCGATGCCGATCGTGCCATCGAGCGGCTCGTCCTTGAGCCGGCGCTCCAGGTTGATGAGCTTGCCTTCGGCGCGGCGGCGAGCGAGTTCGCCACGCTCGATGGTGGCGACGCCAGCCGAGTCATAGCCGCGGTACTCCAACCGCTTCAACGCATCGACGATGAGCGGCGCAACCTGCGAGTGGCCGACGATTCCAACGATACCGCACATGCAGAAAGCCCCCGATTCCCCGGAAAACCAGCGCTATTTTGGGATGGCCGGCCTGCCGTGGAAAGTCACATTGCATTTCGTCCCGTATAACGGAACGCTCATTCTGTCGATGCACCATGACAGGCCGCTCTTGCAATCCGGTTACTGCAATCGTTCGGTTTTTCAGGCTTCGGTTTTGAGACGATGGTTTTCACCAGAGAGATATTTCGCTAATAGCCCTGCCATGAGCGAGAGCAAGCCCACCGTAACCCTCTGGCGCCCTGTCGGCCCCAGGGAACTGAAACTGATCGAGGCCTCGGGGATGCAGGCGTTTCCGCCGCGCCTGCCCGAGCAGCCCATTTTCTATCCCGTGAGGACCGAAGCCTATGCGGTGCAGATCGCACGCGACTGGAACGTGCCGGCCAGCGGCTCGGGGTTCGTCACCCGGTTCGACGTTCTCAAGAGCTTTCTCGACCGCTACCGGGTCGAGCACGCTGGCAGCAAGGCGCATCTGGAATACTGGATTCCGGCCGAAGATCTCCCTGAATTCAACAAGGCGATCGTCGGCAAGATCGAAGTCACGGCCGCTTTCGGCAAGGACGCGAAGACTTCCGGCTAACGCCCGTTATCCAGCAGCCTTTTTCTTCGCCGCTGCCGCCGAAGCAAAGCGCTCGCGCAATTCCTTGCCCTTGCCTGGAATCGTCTTCTGGCGGGCGCGGCCGAAGGCCAGCGCGTCGTCGGGCACGCTTTCGGTGATCACGCTGCCCGAGGCGATGTAGCCGCCCTTGCCGATGGTGACAGGCGCCACCAGCGACGAATTGGAGCCAATGAACGCGCCCTCGCCGATGTCGGTGAAGAATTTCGAATAGCCGTCATAATTGCAGGTGATGGTGCCGGCGCCGATATTGGCACCCGCGCCGACGCGGGCATCGCCGATATAGGTCAGATGGTTGACCTTGGCGCCCTCTTCGATAACCGCCTGCTTGACCTCGCAGAAATTGCCGACCTTGGCCTTGTTCCGAAGATCCGCACCCGGCCGCAGCCGTGCGTACGGCCCGACATCGCAATTGGACGCAATGGTGGCGCCTTCGACATGGCTGAAGGCATGGATCTTGGCGCCCGTGGCGATCTTCACGCCCGGACCGAACCAGACATTGGGCTCGACGATCGTGTCAGTGCCGATCTCGGTGTCGTGCGAGAAGTACACGGTCTCCGGCGCGATCAGCGTCACGCCCGACAGCATTGCCTCATGGCGGCGGCGCGCCTGCCAGATGCCCTCGGCCTGCGCCAGTTCGGCGCGATTGTTGATGCCGAGCGCGCTCTCGAAGCTGGCTTCGGTGGCAACGACATCGAGGCCTCGCGCGCCGGCGATCTCGACAATGTCGGTTAGGTAGTACTCGCCCTTGGCATTCTTGTTGCCGACCTGATCGAGCAGCTTCAGCGCATGGGCGCCGGCTACCGCCATCATCCCGGCATTGCAGAAGCCGATTTTTTTCTCCTCCTCGGAGCAATCCTTTTCCTCGCGGATGGCGACCAGCTTGCCGTCCTTTTCGATCAGCCGGCCATAGCCCGTCGGGCTGGGAGGACGGAAGCCAACCACGACGACGGCAGCACCTTCAGCCAGTTTCAGCCGCGCCACCGTCAGCGCATCGGCGCCGATCAGCGGCGTGTCGCCAAACATTACGAGAATATCGTCATAACCCTTTGATATCGCTTCGCGCGCGGCCAGCACGGCATGCGCGGTGCCGAGGCGCTTGTCCTGCACGAAGGTCTCGGCCTTTGGAGCGAATTTCGCCGCCGCCTTGCGCATCTCTTCCGCGCCATGGCCAATCACCAACGCTTGGCTGCCGGCGCCGGCAGCTTCGGCCGCCCTCACCACATGGGCGACCATCGGCAGCCCGGCGATCTGGTGCAGCACCTTCGGCAGCGCACTCTTCATGCGCGTGCCTTCGCCGGCGGCGAGGATGACGGAAAGGCAGGATCTCTGGCTCATGGATGGACAACCATATGAAAAGGGTTGGGAATCAAAGCATGCTAGCAGTGGCGCCATGCTGCACCAATGCGGTTAAATTCCGGTGAGGTGGGAGCGGAGGCGTTCAGGATTCGATCCGCGTTGCCGTAGGCATCCGCGTCGCCCTAAGCAAAAGCAAAGCGATAGCCGGTGCTGTTAGATCATGTTAAATTTTCTAATCGTCTCGGGGATAATTCACATGTGGCCGTTTTCAAAAAAGCAGTCGAATATCTCGCGAGAAATTGTTTCGAGCGCCGACCAGAAAAATTCAAGGCTTGGTAGTGTAGAGAACTTTGCAAGGTATCTTGGCGTTGACATCACCCCCTACGGAGCAGGTGTCGCGCTACTGTCTCTCGAGAGCGGATACAGCGAAGCCGAAACAGCATCACATTTCGCGGTTGTAACTTTGGCTCGCGACATTCGGGAGGCAGGATTCGATATCGAAAAGATAGTGCGATTTGCGCCCATTGCCATGGCAACGCTTGAATGCCTGAAGGAGCTGAAAGATCGAGGATTAATGCGCGAAGAAATTTGGCAAGATGACACCACGGCGATTGGCAAGATCGCTTTTCCAAGTCCGGATACCCATTCTTGGACCGAGCGAGTTCTCAGCGATCCCACGGTAGCTCGTGACCGCGTTGCGGTGAGCCGCATCCAAATTTAGATCAAACCTACCCCAGCCGCCCCAGCACCGGAAAATTCTCCAGCAGCCAATACGACACCGTCTGCACGCCACCAGTGAGGAAAAACACCCCGGCGACGACCAGCAGCGCGCCGATCGCTTTTTCGACGCGGCCGAGATGGACGCGGAATTTGCCGAGGAAGCGCATGAAGGCGCCGGAAAACAGTGCGGCGATCAGGAATGGGATGCCCAGCCCGAGCGAATAGGCGGCGAGCAGCAGCGCGCCCTCGCCCACCGTTTCGCGGCCACCTGCCAGCGTCAGGATCGGCCCCAGCACCGGGCCGATGCAGGGCGTCCAGCCGAAGGCGAAAGCCAGCCCCATGACATAGGCGGCGACAGCACTCGCCGGTTTTCCCTGCGACTGGAAGCGCGCCTCGCGCGACAGCAGCGGAATGCGCAGGATGCCGAGGAAATTCAGGCCCATCAGGATGATCAGCACACCGGCGCCCATTGCCAGCGGTTCCTGCCAGACGCGCAGCAGCCGGCCGATGGTCGAGGCGCCGGCGCCGAGCGCGACAAAGACGGTCGAGAAGCCGAGCACGAAAGCGATCGAGGAATAGAGCAGTGCGCCGCGTGCGCCTTCACGCGCTGTCGCACCGGCATTGCCGCGGAAATCGTCGACCGACACGCCGGCCATATAACAGAGATAAGGCGGCACCAGCGGCAGCACGCAAGGCGACAGGAACGAGATAGCTCCCGCCCCGATCGCGCTGACATAGCCGATGTCCAATGCCATTTCCAAGAACTCCAATGCCGTGACGCCGATATAGCGACGCGCAGCCTTGTCCACCAATCACCATTGTGTTGGCAAGATCATCGCATTCCGGCGCACTTGCCAGGAAGAAACGACAGCCCGCAGGCGTTGATGCTGTGAGGCCGCGATTTCCCGCGCGTCTCCAGACATCAGTCAGGGAGATTTCCATGAAAACCATAACCGCAGGACTGGCAGCGCTTCTGCTCAGCACAGCCGCATCCTTCGCCGCCGACGCGTGGAAGGAAGCCGAGGTCAATGGCACCAAGATCTACACCGACGCCAATGGCATGACGCTTTACACCTATGACAAGGACGAGAAGGGCAAGACCAATTGCTACGACAAATGCGCCACCAACTGGCCGCCGCTGAAAGCCGAGGCCGGCGCCAAGGCGGACGACGAATGGAGCGTTGTCGATCGCACCGACGGCACCAAGATGTGGGCCTATGACGGCAAGCCGGTCTACACCTTCATCAAGGACAAAAAGGCCGGCGATGTGACCGGCGACGGCGTCGGCGACGTCTGGCATATCGTCAAGGCCGACTAAAAGTACTCAATACCCATTCCCGCCTGATGGCGGGACAAGGCTGGTCGCCGGGCATCCCTCAATGCAGCCGGCGGCCGGCGTCAACTAGCGTGTTACGACGTCGTTGGTGCCGGATTTCAGCGACTCGGCCGAAAAATGAAAACGGTCGTTTCCGCAGACTCGGGACGACTATCCCTCTTACCCAAAATTCTGTGATTTTCTCCATACACTCTAAGAGTGTATTGCTGGCGACCGCCGCGCAATTTGGGCGCTTCCCCTTGACCGGATGCAAAAGCGCGGCCATGTGAGCGACAAATAGAACGAGATTTCGTCGCGCGCAGCGGAATTCTTCTGCCGCACCACAGCTGATATGAGACCTCATGGACGTCGTCGTCGTCGAATCGCCGGCCAAGGCGAAGACAATCAACAAATACCTCGGCAAGAACTACAAGGTTCTGGCCTCGTTCGGCCATATCAGGGATTTGCCGGCCAAGGATGGCTCGGTGCGTCCGGATGAGGATTTCGCCATGTCCTGGGCGGTCGACACCGCCTCTGGCAAACGCCTCGCCGACATCGCCAAGGCGGTCAAGGATGCCGACGGCCTGATCCTCGCCACCGATCCGGATCGCGAAGGCGAGGCGATTTCCTGGCATGTGCTGGAAGTGCTGAAGCAGAAGCGTGCGCTGAAGGACAAGCCGGTCAGCCGCGTCGTCTTCAACGCCATCACCAAATCGTCGGTTCTGGAGGCGATGGCCAATCCGCGCCAGATCGATGCGCCGCTGGTCGATGCCTATCTCGCCCGCCGGGCGCTGGATTATCTCGTCGGCTTCACGCTGTCGCCGGTGCTGTGGCGCAAGCTGCCGGGCGCCCGCTCGGCCGGCCGCGTCCAGTCGGTTGCGTTGCGTCTCGTCTGCGACCGCGAATCCGAGATCGAGCGCTTCATCCGCGAGGAATACTGGCAGATCGCCGCCCTGCTGGGCACGCCGCGCAACGAGAATTTTGAAGCGCGGCTGACCGCCTTCGACCGCAAGAAGCTGCAAAAGCTCGACATTTCCAACAAGGCGCAGGCCGACGACATCAAGTCGATGCTTGATGGCGCAACCTTCAAGGCGGTGTCGGTGGAAGCCAAGCCGACCAAGCGCAATCCCGGCCCGCCTTTCACCACTTCGACCCTGCAGCAGGCCGCTTCGTCAGGTCTCGGCTTCTCGGCCAGCCGCACCATGCAGGTGGCGCAACGCCTCTATGAAGGCATGGAGATCGGCGGCGAGACCACAGGTCTCATCACCTATATGCGAACCGACGGCGTGCAGATGGCACCCGAGGCGATCGACGCCGCACGCGACGCCATTGCCAAGGAATTCGGCGCAAAATACCTGCCGGAAAAGCCGCGCCAATATACGGCCAAAGCCAAGAACGCCCAGGAAGCGCACGAAGCGATCCGCCCGACGGATTTCATGCGCACCCCGGCATCGGTCAGGCAATATCTCGATTCCGACCAGATGCGGCTCTATGAGTTGATCTGGAAGCGCGCCATCGCCAGCCAGATGCAGTCGGCCGAGATCGAGCGCACCACCGCCGAGATCGAAGCGGTCAACGGATCGCGCACCGCCGAGCTTCGCGCCGTCGGCTCGGTCGTTCGCTTCGACGGCTTCATTGCCGCCTACACCGACCAGAAGGACGACGATACGGAAGACGAGGAAAATCGTCGCCTGCCCGAAATCCGCGCCGGCGAGCAGCTTGCCCGCCAGGCGATCAACGCCACCCAGCACACCACCGAGCCGCCGCCGCGTTATTCGGAAGCTTCGCTAATCAAGAAGCTGGAAGAACTCGGCATCGGCCGGCCTTCCACATATACGGCGATCCTGAAGACGCTCGAAGACCGCGACTATGTCACCATCGACAAGCGCCGGCTGGTGCCGCAGGCCAAGGGCCGGCTGCTGTCGGCCTTCCTCGAAAGCTTCTTCAAGCGCTATGTCGAGTACGACTTCACGGCATCTCTGGAAGAGAAGCTCGACGAGATTTCCGACGGCAAGCTCGCCTGGAAGGACGTGCTGCGCGATTTCTGGAAGGATTTTTCCGGTGCCGTCGCCGACATCAAGGAACTGCGCGTCACCGACGTGCTGGACGCGCTGAATGAAGAGCTGGCGCCGCTGGTGTTCCCCGCGCGCGAAGACGGTTCGAACCCGCGCATCTGCCCGAAATGCGGCACCGGCAATCTGTCGCTGAAACTCGGCAAGTTCGGCGCCTTCGTCGGTTGCTCCAACTATCCCGAATGCTCCTTCACCCGCCAGCTCGGCGACGCCGCCAATCCGAATGGCGAGAATGGCGGCGGCGAGGACGGCACCAAGGTCATCGGCAAGGATCCCTACACGTCAGAGGAAATCACGCTGCGGAGCGGCCGCTTCGGCCCCTACCTGCAGCGCGGCGACGGCAAGGAAGCCAAGCGCTCCAGCCTGCCAAAGGGCTGGACGGCCGAGTCGATAGACCATGAGAAGGCGCTGGCGCTGCTGTCGCTACCCCGCGATGTCGGCCAGCATCCGGAAACGGCCAAGATGATCTCGGCCGGGCTCGGCCGCTACGGTCCGTTCGTGCTGCATGACGGCACCTATGCCAATCTCGAGAGCATCGAGGACGTGTTCTCGATCGGCCTCAACCGCGCCGTGTCGGTGATCGCCGAGAAGCAGTTGAAGGGCAAGGGTGGCCGCAATGGCGGCACTGCCGCTGCGCTCAAGGAACTTGGCGACCATCCCGATGGCGGCGGCAAGATCGTCGTGCGCGACGGCAAATACGGACCTTACGTGAATTTCGGCAAGGTCAACGCCACCCTGCCCAAGGGCAGGGATCCACAGTCGGTGACCATCGAGGACGCGCTGGCGCTGATTGCCGAGAAGGAAGCCAAGGGCGGCGGCGGCAAGAAGCCGTTCCGCAAGGCAGCAGCGGCCAAGGCCCCGGCAACCAAGAAAGTAGCCGCCAAGAAGCCGGCTGCGAAGAAGCCGGCCGCGAAGAAAAAAGGATAGGGCAGCGTGGCGCGCAAGATCACCGGCAGAACCCACGGCGATCCGCGCACCGCCGACACCAGGGCCAAGGTCAAGGACGACTACCGGCCGTCGCGTGACGAAATTCTGCGCTACATCGCCGAAAATCCCGATCGCGCCGGCAAACGCGACATCGCAAAGGCGTTCGCGCTGCGCGGCGACGACCGCATTTGGCTGAAGGACATTTTGCGCGACTTGCAGGACGAAGGCGTCCCTACCAAGGAGCGCAAGGGGTTGGCCCGCGTCGGCGCCCTGCCCCATGTCACGGTCCTCGATATTTTCGACCGTGATGCCGATGGCGTGCTCTTGGCGCGTCCTACCGAACACACGGCCAATGGGCCGCCGCCCATCGTTTCCATCCGCCTGTCGCGCAGTGGCGGTGGACCGGCGCCCGGCATTGGCGACCGCGTGCTGGCCAAGACCTTTCCGGCCGACGACACGAACGTCGCCCTGGGCGGCCCCGCCTACACCGGGCGGGTGGTGAAGATTTTCGAAAAACGTACCGATGCCGTGCTCGGTGTCTTTCGCATCTTGCAGGACGGCACCTTCCGCATCGAGCCGGTGGAACGGCGCCAGCCCGAACTGATCGTCGACAAGGAATTCCAGAACGGCGCCAAGAACGGCGACCTGGTGGAGGTCGAGCCGGCGCGGGCTTCCCGCTATGGGCTGCCGAGAGCCAAGGTGCTCAACGTGCTGGGTTCGCTGACCAGCGAAAAGGCGGTCTCGATGATCGCCATCCACGCGCATGACATTCCGCATATCTTCCCGGCCGACGTCATCGCAGAATCCGAAGCGGTCAAACCGGCGACGTTGGATCACCGCGAGGATTGGCGCGACCTGCCGCTGGTCACCATCGATCCGGCCGACGCCAAGGACCACGACGACGCCGTCTTCGCCACGCCGGATCTCGACGAGAAGAACCCGGGCGGCGTGGTAGCCACTGTCGCAATCGCCGACGTCGCCGCCTATGTGCGCTACGGCACGGCACTCGACCGCGAAGCGCTGAAGCGCGGCAATTCGGTGTATTTCCCGGATCGCGTCGTGCCGATGCTGCCCGAGCGCATCTCCAACGATCTCTGCTCGCTGCGCGAGGGCCAGGACCGGCCGGCATTGGCAGTGCGCATGGTTTTTTCGGCCGAGGGCCGCAAGCTCAGGCACTCCTTCCATCGCGTCATGATGAAGTCGGCGGCAAAGCTCGCCTACCAGCAGGCTCAGGCGGCGATCGACGGCGCGCTGGACGACAAGACAGGCCCGATCCTCAAAACCGTGCTGAAGCCACTGTGGGACGCCTATGCGATCCTGAAGCGCGGCCGCGATGGCCGCCAGCCGCTCGAACTCGACCTGCCGGAGCGCAAGATCGTGCTAAAGCCGGACGGCACCGTCGATCGCGTCATCGTGCCGGACCGGCTCGATGCCCACAAGCTCATCGAAGAATTCATGATCCAGGCCAATGTCGCGGCGGCCGAGACGCTGGAGGCGAAGAAGCAGGAGTTGGTCTACCGCGTCCATGACGCGCCATCGCTGGCCAAACAGGAATCGCTGCGCGAGTTCCTGCAGACATTGGGCCTGTCACTTGCGCGCGGCGCGCAGATGCAGCCAAGCCAGTTCAACGGAATTTTGGAGCGCGTGCGCGGCGCCGACAATGAAGGCCTGGTCAACGAAGTGGTTCTGCGCTCGCAGAGCCAAGCCGAATACTCGCCAAAGAACATCGGCCATTTCGGTCTCAATCTCCGCCGCTACGCCCATTTCACCTCACCGATCCGCCGCTATGCCGATTTGATCGTGCATCGCGGACTTATTGCCGCACTCGGATTGGGTTCGGGCGGGCTGACGCAGGACGAAGCGGCACGGCTCGAAGATGTCGCCGTGCTGATTTCCGGCACGGAACGCCGCGCAATGGCGGCCGAGCGGGACACGGTCGACCGTCTGATCGCCAGCTATCTCGCCGAACGCGTCGACGACCGGTTCGATGCCCGCATCTCCGGCGTCACCAAGTCAGGACTATTTGTCCAATTGCCGCAGTACGGCGCGGATGGTTTCATCCCGGTGTCAACTCTGGGTGGCGATTACTATATATACGACGAAACGGCCCGCTCCCTGTTCGGAGAACGCTCGGGCAAAGGCTATCAGCTCGCGGACCGCGTCGAGGTCCGGCTCATCGAGGTGGCGCCGATGGCCGGCGCGATGCGCTTCGAGATGTTGACCGACCCGAAGCCTCTGCCGGGCTCCAAGCGGTCGTTTCACAAGGCCAAGGGCCGCGCCCGCGCGTCGCAATCGCGACCGGGTTCGCGCGGCAGGAGACGATGATGACAACAGCCATGGAAGAACAGGTTTTCGGCGGAGAACATCAGTCGGGCCGGACCGCGCGCCCGCTGTGGACGGCGATGAAGCGCGGCCTGCTCGGCCGCTGCCCGCATTGCGGCGAAGGCAAGCTGTTTCGCGCTTTCACCAAGACCGTCGACACATGCAGTGTCTGCGGCGAGGAATTGCATCACCACCGGGCCGACGACCTGCCCGCCTATCTCGTCATCGTCATCGTCGGCCACATCGTGCTGGGCGCCTTCATGGGCGTTGAGGCGACGTCGACGCTGTCCACATGGCAGCACATCGCCATCTGGGTGCCGCTGACCATCCTTTTGTCGGTTGCGCTGCTGCAGCCGATCAAGGGTGCCGTCATCGGACTGCAATGGGCCTTCTATATGCACGGCTTCGGCGGCGAGCACGACGTGATCGAGCCGCATCCCGGAGCCTAGGCCGCAGCCAAGAATGCTGCCTGGTGCAACATACCGACCGTGAAAGGCCACTTTCGCTTGCCAGAAGTTTCCGCTAGGTCCTGCGCATGGACGGTATGACCAAGGCGGAAGTCGACAGGATCGAGCGGAGCATGATCGCTCATAGCGACCGGCCAATCCGCCCGCGCGACGCGGCAACCCTCATCCTGCTCGACCGCAAGGACGATGATGTGCTGGTTCTGATGGGTCGCCGTCATGCCGGCCACGCCTTCATGCCGGGCAAGTTCGTCTTTCCCGGCGGCCGCACCGATCCGGCCGACAGCCGCATACCGGTCGTCGCCGCCTTGCACCCGGAGCAGGAAGCCAGGCTGATCGCCGGGCCAGGCCGCACAAGCGCCGCACGAGCCCGCGCCATCGCCCTGTCCGCCATCCGCGAAACCTATGAGGAAGCCGGGCTGCTGATCGGCCGCAAGGGTGCTTTCGCAACCCTCAGGCCCGATTGGCAAGGCTTTGCCGAACACGGCGTGCAACCCTCTCTCGACATGCTGCGCTTCGTTGCGCGCGCCATCACGCCGCCCAACCGGGTGCGCCGCTTCGACACCCGCTTTTTCAGCGCCTGGCGTGACGACGTCGCCGTCGAACTGCCCGGTGGCGGTCCCACCAACGAGCTCGAAGAGCTGGTCTGGCTGCCGCTCGCCAAGGCCAAGGAAGCCGACATACCCGACATCACCCGAATGATCCTGGACGAGCTGGAAAAGCGCCTCGCCCATGATCCACTGTTGCGTCCAGGCGGTCCCGTGCCCTTCTACCGGCTTGTCCGCAGCCGCTTCATCCGCGAACTTCTCTAGAGCAATTCCAGGAAAAGTGTGACGCGGTTTTCCGTCCGGAATTGCGTAAGATCAAACAGACAGAGTATTCAGCATCCCATGACGGTCGATACCCAACCACAGGGCGACGAACGCGTACACTGGCTGCCGATGGTGGCGGCGATCTCGTCGATCAGCGTCGTCGGCATCGCCATCGGCCTTGGCATGCCATTGCTCAGCGTCATCCTCGAAACGCGCGGCCACTCGGCTTCGATGATCGGCCTCAACACCGCCGTCGCCGGCCTCGCCTCGATCGCCGGTGCGCCGCTGGCGACCCCGCTCGCCATGCGCTTCGGCGTTGCCTGGACAATGATCGCCATGATCGCCGCCGGCGCGCTGGCCTTTGTCGGCTTCCATTTCGCACCCGATTTCTGGATGTGGTTTCCACTGCGCATCGTGCTGCACATTGCGCTGACGGTGCTGTTCATCCTGTCCGAATTCTGGATCAGCACCTCGGCGCCGCCGCACCGGCGCGGCCTTGTCCTCGGCATCTACGCCACTGTCCTGTCGCTCGGCTTTGCCGCGGGACCGTGGCTGTTCGCTCATCTCGGCAGTTCCGGCTTCAGGCCGTTCGGCGTCATCATTGCGTTGGTGACGCTGGCGGCCATACCCGTGCTGGCAGCACGCAACGAGAGCCCGTCGATCGCCTCGGATGGTGAAACCAGCAATTTTCTGCGCTATATCTGGCTGGTGCCGTCGGCGACCGCTGCCGTGCTGGTGTTCGGCGCGGTGGAAACCGGCGGCTTTGCGCTGTTCCCGATCTACGGCAGCCGAATCGGCTACTCCGAAGCCGATGCAGCCCTTCTGCTGACCATGATCGGCCTCGGCAATGTGTTGTTGCAGATCCCGATCGGCATGATCAGCGACCGCGTCAGCGATCGCCGCTACCTGCTGATTGCCTGCGCCACGGTCGGTCTTATCGGCACCGTCTTTATGCCCTTCTTCGCCCAGAACTGGCATTTGATGGCCGCGCTTCTGTTTGTCTGGGGCGGTGTCGTCGCTGCCATGTACACGATCGGCCTTGCCCATCTCGGCTCGCAGCTTTCCGGCCATGAACTGGCGTCGGCCAACGCCGCCTTCGTGCTGTGCTACGGCGTCGGCATGGTGCTCGGCCCGCAGGCGATCGGCATCGGCATGGATGCGTTCGGCCCGTCCGGCTTCGGCTGGTCGCTCGGCCTGTTCTTCGCCGCCTATATCGCTTTGGTCGCCGTCAGGTTGGTTCGCAAGATCCTGCTGTAGCGCGACCGCGGCCAGCCATGCATTTGGCACGGCACGTTGACAGGCTGCTGACAGAACCGTGTCAGGAGCACAGGGCTAAAAAGGCGTCCCAAAACACTTGAGGACACTTCCATGATCGACAGCGGCTTTGAAACCACATCGCTACGAATGACACTGCTTCTGCTCGTAACGTTTCAGGCTCCGGCCGCCGACGTCGACCGCATCATGGATGCCGTGGTGGCGATTGCGCCGCTGGCCATGGGCAAATACGACCGCAATGCCTATCAGTCGGCGCACGGCATCGAACGCTACAGGCCGCTTGACGGTGCGGCCGCCGGCGCCGAAACCGAATTGAGACGGCGGCCCGGCACGGTCGAGGTTTCCTTCGAACTGCCGGACAATCAGGCGCTGGCCGCTCGTGTCGTTGAGGCGATTTTCCAAGCACATTCCTATCAGGAACCAGTGATCCGCATTCAACCGATTCTCGCCAGCCGTTCCAAGGGGCTGGACGACCGCGCCAATCCGAATCGCTGGTGGAACACGACCGGAGACTGGAAGAAGGTTGCTGCACCGGCGACAGAAACCGCATGATTTCCGTTCACCAGCAGGCTCAGGCGGATCGCACGAGGCTTGCCGGGCTTGACTTTCCGGGCGCGTTCTTTATGTGTCGCGCCAAGTTTCCCGCGTCCGGGTGTTTCCCCGTGCTCCAGCGGCCAAAACCCCACGAACAAACGGACTGATATCATGGCCAAAGCCGCAAACATCAAGATCAAGCTTCTGTCGACCGCCGACACCGGTTTCTTCTACGTGACCAGCAAGAACAGCCGCACCAAGACCGACAAGCTGTCGTTCCGCAAGTACGACCCGGTCGCCAAGAAGCACGTCGAATTCAAGGAAACCAAGATCAAGTAATCTGGGTTTCCCGCTGCAATGCCGAAACGCCGCCCAATGGGCGGCGTTTTTCGTTTGTAGCCAATTGATTTCGTTGCATCCGAGCAGGACTCCAGCCAAAGGATTGACCCTTCGCCATGGTTGCGGCACCCTTGGCCCTGGGTTGGGTGTCACGAACAAGGCGCCTATGGATGTCGAAGAAGTTGAAAGCTGCAATCATTGCAGCCCTTGTCGCTCTGGCTGCTGGCTTCGCCGTCAGCAACGGGCTGATAAGCCAGCAGACGGCCGACGAGATCAAGGCCCGGACTGACCAGGTTCTGACTGAAGAAGAGGCCGCACAGCCTGCGCCTCAGCCTGACAGCCCCGCCCCACCTTCCACGGAACCCGCACCGCAGGCTCCGACCCCTCCCGCCGCGGCACCGCAAGGATCACAACCGGGTCAATGAAGAAGCCCCGCCAGAATGGGTTCCTCTCGTGCGATCGCGCCATCACCATACCTGCTGAGTGTATCGTTTTAATACAATCGCCGATTGGTAGACTTGCACCACGGATAGGCAGTTAGTTTCAGCGTCAGGCAAAAAGGGGGGAAATGCCTCGCACTGGGAGAAAACGATGTCCGTACAAAAAGGCGACTTTCGAACCAACAGAGCCGACTACGTGATTGCCGCGATGCATGGCGGAGTGACCGCCGAAGACAGCGTTCGAGACGAGAACCTGGCAAGGAGAAAGAAGTCCCTGTGGCTGAAGGAGCGGCGATCGGCCAAGTCGGCTGAGAACCCGTTGGACAGCTCGCCGCTGTCTAAAAGAAGCCCTCGCGGTTAGCGATTTACAATCACCTTCCGCGATCACACCATATCCGCACACAACCCACTCACCCATATTGCAGGTGCCGCCGTCGGTGTTGACTAGCTCCGACGGCGGCCTAGTTCGTGGCGAAATAACCTCCGTTTTTTGAGAAGACGGCGGGACCAAGGTCTTGTGCTCTACACGCAAAGGTCCGAGTGGTCCTGTTAGGTTCCGGAAATGTCTCTTGGACGTTCCGCTATTTTATCCAATTGAAATGTAGCGTTACCGTGTATTCCCGCCCGATAGCGGCGCGTGATCCTGCCCGCATCCGCCCTGGCTGAGTCCCCTCAGCCGATGCGCTCACCGCTCTTCGGATCGAATAGATGCAGCTGGTGTGGTTCGGCCGCCAACCGTACCTCGTCGCCGGGCTTCACGCCGGCACGGCCCATGGCAAAGACGCAAAGCTGCTGGCTGGCCAGCTTGACGTAGAACTGCGTCGAAAGCCCGAGCGGCTCGACCACCCCCACCTCGCCCTTCAACGCGCCGTCGTCCGCCAATTTGATATGCTCAGGCCGCAAACCGACGGTGATTGCGTCGCCATCCTTGAGCGGCAGGCCTTCCGGCAGCCTCAGCGCCTGGCCATCGGTCAGCACGGCCTGCGGGGTAACGCCCTTGCGAACCGTCGCCGGCAGGAAATTCATGCCGGGTGAGCCGATGAAACCGGCGACGAACATGTTGGCCGGCCGATCATAGAGATCGAGCGGCGCGCCGACCTGCTGGATCAGCCCGTCATGCATGACGACGATCCGGTCGGCCATGGTCATGGCCTCGATCTGGTCGTGTGTAACATAAACCGATGTCGTCTTCAGTTGCTGGTGCAGCGCCTTGATTTCGGCGCGCATATGGACGCGCAGCTTGGCGTCGAGGTTCGACAGCGGCTCGTCGAACAGGAAGACCTTGGGGTCGCGCACGATCGCCCGGCCCATGGCGACGCGCTGGCGCTGGCCGCCAGACAGTTGCCGCGGCAGGCGCTGCAGGAATGTGTCGAGCCCGAGCCGCTTGGCGGCGCCGTCCACCCTGGTGTCGATCGTCGTTTTCTCCGCCTTCTTCAGCAGCAGGCTGAAGCCCATGTTCTTCGACACGTCCATGTGCGGGTAAAGCGCGTAGGACTGGAACACCATTGCGATGTCACGGTCCTTGGGTGCCACGTCATTGACCAACCGCTCGCCGATGCGGATCTCGCCGCCGGAAGCTTCCTCCAGCCCGGCGATCATGCGCAAGAGTGTGGACTTGCCGCAGCCTGACGGACCGACCAGGACGACGAACTCGCCATCGGCGATTTCAAGGTCGACCGCGTGCAGGACGCGGACGGGGCCATAGTCCTTGCGGACCTTTTCGAGCGTAACAGAGGCCATCGATCTATCCTTTGACGGCGCCGGCGGTGAGGCCGGTGACGAGATAGCGTTGCAGGAAGGCGAAGAAGATGCAGACCGGGATCAGCGCCAGGATGGATGCCGCCATCATCTGTCCCCAATCGACGGCGAACTTGCCGATGAAGGTGAGCAGGCCGACAGCGAAGGTCTTCTGGTCGTCACTGGAAATCAGCATCAGCGCGAACAATAGCTCGCTCCAGGCGGCGGTGAAGACGAAGCCGAGCGTCGCGCCCATGCCTGGCAGCGTCAGCGGCACGATCACCTTGCGCATCGCCTGCGCGCGGGTGCAGCCGTCGATCATGGCCGCTTCCTCCAGATCCTTCGGAATGCCGTCGAAGAACGACTGCATCAGGAAAGTGGCAAAGGCCGTGTTGAAGGCGGTGTAGATGATGATCAGCCCGGTCAGGCTGTTGATAAGGCCGATCTGCCCCATCACGCGGTAGATCGGCGGAATGACCATCACCAGCGGAAAGGTCTGGGTCAAAAGCAACATCAGCGCCAGTGCTGCCTTGCCGCGAAAGGTGAAGCGCGACATGGCATAGCCGGCGAGCGTGGCGATGATCGTCACCAGTGCCGCCGTCGATACCGAGACGATGACGCTGTTGAGGAAATAACGCGGAAAATCGGTGGCCTCGAGCACGGTGACGAAATTCTGCAGCGTCATGTGCGACGGCCAGAAGGTGATGCCTTCGGAATAGAGAAGCCGCTCCGGCGTGACCGAGATTTTCAGCGTCCAGTAGATCGGGAACAAGGCAAAGAGCACGTAAGCCGCGATTGCCGCGTAGAGGCCGATGCCGCCGAAGAAGCGCTGCGAGACTGTGCGTCCTGCGATCATCAGACGTGCCTCACCAGCGTGCGACGGATGCCGATCAGAGCGATCGCATAGGCGATGAGCAGGACGAGCAGCAGCACCGCCACCGCCGAGGCATAGCCCTTGTCCAGCGATTTGAAGGCGCTGACATAGATGTAGACCGGCACCGTGTTGGTCGAGCCGGCTGGCCCGCCCTCCGTCATGACGAAGATCAGGTCGGCGAAGGTGGCGATCCAGATGGTGCGCAACATCACGGTGATAGCGATGGTCGGCGCCAGGAACGGCAGCGTCACCTTGGTGAAGCGCTGCCAGGGCGAGGCTCCATCGATAGCCGCTGCCTCATGCAGTTCCGACGGAATGGATTTCAGCGCCGCCAAGAGCGTGATGGCGAAGAACGGAATGCCGAACCAGATATTGGCGACGATCGGCCCCCACATGGCGGTTGACGGATCGGACAGCACATTGGTCGGCTCGGCCTTCAGCCCCAATGCAAACAGCCAGTGCGGCAACGGGCCGATGATCGGATTGAACAGCCAGGCCCAGGTTAGGCCTGACAGGAAGGACGGCACCGCCCAGGGCAGGAAGACCAGCGCCTGCACCGCCTTACGGCCGCGAAACGGCTTGTCGAGCAGCAGCGCCAGGCCAAGGCCGAGGAAGAACTGGAAGAACAGGCTGGCGACCGTCCACCACAACGTGTTGACCAGCGCCTGCCCCAGCACCTGATCCGACAGCATCGCCTGATACTGGCCGAGCCCGACATATTCGGACTTGAATGCGGAGAATTTGCGGAAGGAGTAGCTGATGCCCACGACCAGCGGCACCAAGAGCACCACGATCAGCAGGATGATCGCCGGGCTGAGATAGAGCCATGGCTCGATTGCGGCACGGGATAGCCGCTTGCGACGCGGCTTGCCGGCGGATCGTATTTCGGACACGGCGTAGGTCATTGGGTGTGGATCTAGCTCCCTGGAGCGGCGGCGGGGACAGCGTCCTTCTCCCCGTCGCTATACGGGGAGAAGATGCCGGTCCACCCTCCGCAGCTGCTGCGGAGGACGGGCAGGCAGATGAGGGGCAGCGCGAACCTATCGAGGCGTGGCGCCGCCCCTCATCCGTCACTTCGTGACACCTTCTCCCCGTGAACGGGGAGAAGGGAAGAAAAACTACTTCTTGTTCTTCGCCAGCCAATCCTGCTGTTCCTTGGTCAGGAACGCTGCCCACTGGTCGGCGACGTCCTTGGCCGTCTTCTGGCCAAGCAGCACTTCCTGAAAATTCTTGATCGCCACCTGGTCGACGAAATTGCCGAGGTTCTCCAGATGCGTCGGCGGCGTCACCATTTCATATTTTGAGCTGTCGCTGAGCTCCGTGAACCAGCCCTTGAACTGCTCGGTCTTGAAATGGGGATCCTGGTCGGCGCCGTTGTGGATCGGGACGACGCCGACTTCCTTGGCCCATTCCAGATTGTCCTTCGGCGACAGCAGCGTCGCCATCAGCTTCCAGGCGTCGTCCTTGTGCTGCGAATTGGCAAACATCGCCCAGCCGGCATAACCCAGCGTCGGATAGGACTTGCCGCTCGGCCCGACCGGCAGTGGCGCCACCGCGAAGTCGTCGGCGCTCATCTTGTCGGCGATGCCGAGCAGCGCGTCCGGATCCTGGTTGAGCATGGCGCAGGTGCCGGAATAGAAGCCGGTGACCGTTTCGTTGAAACCCCAACTCACCGCATCCTTCGGCGCCAGTCCGTCCTTGTACATGTCGGCCAGCATCTGCAGGCCCTTGACCGAGCCTTCTTCGTTGATCGTCGAAGTGCCATCCTCGTTGAAGTAGCCACCCTTGCCGGCGGCGATGTTCATGAACATGTGCATGCCGTTGAAAGCGCCCGGCCCGCCGCGCAGGCAGTAGCCATATTTGCCCGGCAACGCAGAGATTTTCTTGGCGTCGGCGATGAAATCATCGAGCGTCGCCGGCGGACCATCGAGGCCGGCTTCCTTGAACAGTTTCTTGTTCCAGAACAGCGCGTTCACATAGTAGCCGTAAGGGATCATGAACTGGGTGTTGTTGACGGTCGAGCCGAACTGCTTGGCGCGGTCGCCCAGCGTTTTGGCGTCGTCCCATTTGGCCATATAGGGGCCAAGATCCTCGAGTTGGGCGTTGTTGGCATAGAGGCCCATCCAGCGTTCCGGCATTTCGACGATGTCGGGCGTATCGCCGGCCTGCACCATGGTCAGGAATTTCTCGAAGGCCTGGCCCCAGGGCAGCGAGATCAGCTCGACCTTGATGCCCGGATTGGCTGTTTCGAACTCGGCGATCTGCTTTTTCAGGAACTCGGTGCGTGGCGGGCTGGTGATGACTTCGACCATTTTCAGGGTCGAATCGGCCACGGCATTTCCGGCGGAAATCGCCAGTCCCGCAACGGTGGCAAGCATGACGGTCAGTTTTTTCATGTTCAAGACTCCCATTTTGAACCCGCTTGTTATTTTCTGGCTTTTTCGAAGGCTTGGGCGACATCCGCCCACAGGTCTTCGACACTCTCCAATCCGACATTGAAGCGGATGGTTCGGGGGCTGACGCCGAAGCGCGCCATCGAATTCAGGCCAGGCGTCTGCTCCAGCGACGCCTTGGCCGGCACGACCAGGCTTTCATGCCCGCCCCAGCTGACGCCGATGCGGAAATATTTCATCGCATCGACGAAGACGGGGATGTCGATCTCGTCCGTCACCTCGAAGGAGAACAGACCGGCATAGCCGGCCAGTGTCGCCTTGCCCGGATGGTTCGAATAGACAGGATGGTTGACGCGCTCGACATTGGCATGCGCCTTCAGCCGTTCGGCGATGGTCAGGCCACTCTTCATGTGGTGCGGCAGGCGCAGCGGCAGCGTGCGCAGACCGCGCAGCAACAGCCAGGCTTCGAATGGCGACAGCTTGCCGCCGAGATAGGAATAGGTCTGCTCGTTGATGTGCTTGATATGAGCGGCCGAACCCGCGACGACGCCAGCGACGGTGTCGCTGTGGCCGCCAAGGTATTTCGAGGCCGAATGCAGCACCAGGTCGACGCCATGCGCGATCGGCTTCTGGAACACCGGCGTCGCCCAGGAATTGTCGATGGTGGTGACGATGCCCTGTTCCTTGGCCAGCCGTGTCAGATGCGCGATGTCCTGCAGCTCGAACATCATCGAGGTCGGGCTTTCCAGGTAGAGCAGCTTGGCGCCGGGAAGTGCCGCCGCGACCGCATCCGGGTCGGAGCCGTCGACATAGTCGACCTTGATGTTGAGCCGAGGCAACAGCCGCTCGAACAGCCGGTAGGCATCGCCATAGCAATTGCGCACCGCCACGATGCGCTCGCCTGCCCCAACGAACGCAAGCACCGTGGCACTGATCGCCGCCATGCCGCTGGAAAAGCCGCGCGCGGCTTCTGCGCCCTCAAGCGCTGCCACGCGCGCCTCGAACTCCATCACCGTCGGATTGTCGCCGCGCGAATAGATCGGCTGCTTTCGTTTGCCAGCAAAGGTATCGGCCATCTCGGCATAGCTGGCGAAGGTGAACAGCGAGGTCTGGTAGATCGGCGGCACCACCGCACCGCCAGGGAACGGTTCGTCATGCGCCAAGAGTGTCGCCGCCTCGGCGAGATAGTCGTGATCGAAACCGGATGGATGCTCGTTCATGTCTGGCTCGAAAGTTTGAGTTTGGCGGCACCGCGCTTGAGGTCGTCCTCGACGGTGGCGATCAGCTTGAGCGCCTCGGCGCGGGCGCCCTGCGGGTCGTGCGCGGCGATGCATTCGTAGATGGTGCGGTGATAGGGAAAGCTGGCGTGGCCGAAGTCGCGCACGCCGAGCGGATGCTCCCAGAAGCGGTGGAACAACTCGTACATGGCGGCGATGATCTGCTCGAACAGCGGATTACCCGAGGCCCGGTAGATCGCCTGGTGGAACTCCCAATCCTCTTCCGACGACATGCCGTCGCGTGTGCGGAACGCCTGCTCCATGATGTCGAGCTTGCGTGCGATTTCGGCGATATCTGCCTGGCTGGCGCGTTCGGCGCAAAGAGCTGCGGCCTCCGCCTCCAGTGCGCGGCGGATCTCCATCGTCTGCATCAGGCTGGTGAAATCATTGCCGCCCGCCAGCGTCAGCGGCATGTGCAGCATATCGTGTGAAACAGCCGCCTTGAGATAGGTGCCGCTGCCCTGGCGCCTCTCGACGAGGCCGAGCCCTTCCCAGCGCGTCAGTGCCTCGCGCACGGTGTTGCGGCTGACCTTCAGCCGCTCGGCCAGAATGCGTTCGGTTGGAAGTCTCTCACCCGGCTGCAGGGCTTCGGCGCGAACAAATCCCACCAACGCCTTCAACACGGCGTCGTCGCGCGCCGTGGTCTGAATGGGTGGCAGGCTGTTCTGGTCCACATTTCCTCCAAGTGGTCCAATGGTCCAACCAATTTCTGCACAGAAGGAAGCTCCTGTCAACCAACTGTCAGGAGCACTGTCGGAGGGAGCGACGCAATACTTTCAAGGCGGTCGCGCGATCGCGCTTCGATCGTATCTGCTAATCTGAGGCAGCAGGCGACCCGAACCAGGTGGTCAGCGCGTCCACCAGCCCCTGTGGGGTTCCCGCCCCGGCCCAAGCCACATAACCATCGGGCCGGATCAAGACGGCGCCGGGCGCGGCGACCCTCCCGAGCACCGGGAGGTCCCAGATACCGGCGTAACCGGCGTCGATCTGCCGGACCCGATCAGCCCAGGGCGCGAGGTCCAGCCTGCCGGGCTCACCGAAGTTGAGCAACACTGGCTGCGCGTCGTGCAGCAAGGTGAAGACCCGCAACGGTCCGCCAGCGGTGGTCAGATCGAGATCGGGCATTCGCCGCCCAAGCAGTGGATGCCCCTCGCCAAGGTCGTAATGGACACCCAAACCAGACATCTCCGCGGCGATTTTCTTGCGGGGTTCATCCATGCCGAGAAACTCGGCAACGGTGTCGGCCAAGGCCTTGCTGCGGTCATCCGTGCGGCGAAGCGCGACCTGTGCCATCGTATTGCGCAACACGCGGACGGCAACCGGATGACGCTCGGCGTGATAGCTGTCGAGCAGGCTTTCCGGCGATATCCCCTTGATGACTTGGGCCAGCTTCCATCCAAGATTCACCGCATCCTGCACGCCGATGTTGAGGCCCTGCCCACCCATCGGCGGATGTATGTGCGCGGCATCACCCGCCAGCAGCACCCCCCTGTCGCGGTATGCGGCAGCCTGGCGCGTCATGTCGGTGAAGCGGGAGAGCCAGGTCGGGCTGTTGACCCCGAAGTCGGTGCCGTAGATGGCAGTCAGCGCCTCGCTGAGTTCGCGCAGGGTCGGTTCGCCGCGCGCCTCCAGGCGGGGCTCCGTCAGCACGACGCCAACCTTCTTGCCGCCCTCGATCTTACCCAGGGCATGAATTCCGGAGGCGTTGCTGCGGAAGCCCCATGCCGGTTCTTCCGACATTTCGACCTCGGCAATCATCCAGCTCATGGTCGGATCCCATCCGGCGAACTCGATACCGGTCGCCTTGCGAATGGTGCTGCGGCCTCCGTCGCAGCCGACCAGATATGCGGCCCTCAGGCGGTGACCGGTGGACAGTTCGACATCGACGCCGCTGTCGTCCTGGGTAAACCCCGCAACCTCGTGTCCGCGATAGATCGGTACCTTGAACTCGCCGACCCAGTCGGCCAGGATGCGCTCGATGTGGTTTTGCCGCAGCGCCAGCAGATAATTGTGGCGCGTGGGAAAGTCGCTGATGTCTAACCGGATCATGTGGAAGCCCACGGACGGCGATATCTGTCCCTGTGAAAGAAACCGATCCGCAATTCCGCGCTGGTCGAGCACCTCAAGAGTGCGCGCATGCAGGCCGCCAGCGCGCAATCCTGCCAGTTTCTGATCCGGTCGCCTTTCGACAATGGCAACGTCCACGCCTGCCAGCGCCAGTTCGCCTGCCAGCATCAATCCCGTCGGACCACCCCCGGCGATCACAACCGCATGATCTGAAATCATTATCATAACTCCCGTTTTCCGCACCTTGGCTTGGGTCGCGGTTTTACGGGAGGAGCCGGGTCTTGCCGCAAGCCTCTTGTGCGCCATATGTATGAAATGGAAGGGGTGCTCTTCCCCTCATCGTTGGCTGCCCTCACAGCGAAACTGTGTAGGAACGGCTAGAACGGGTGTTCCGATTTCACATGCAGAAACGCAGATTCCTCCGTGCTTTAGCACGGAGTTCTGATGTTCTTTTGGAGAGAAGGGGGCCGGTCGGCGTTTGGCAGCGGTACGAGGAGGCCACTATGTGCCAGCGCCGGCCGGCCGACCCCACGGACCCAGGAGATGCGGCGGACCTGAGCATCATGGGGTATTCCCAGGGATCGGAGCCGGCTTTCTATCCTCGTGCCGGCTTCGTCTTGGCCTGCACAGTTGCGCAAGAGCTTATGAAAATCAACAGTTTCTTAACCAAGGCTCGCGAATCGCTTGGATTAAGGTAAACGGGTAACCCTGTCGGGTTGACTGGATATTCGGAGCCTTGGCCGGTTATGCGGCTTTGGCAACAACCCGGTTGCGGCCGCCGCTCTTGGCTTCGTAGAGGGCGAGATCGGCACGCTTCATCAGCGCCGCCACCGTGTCCACGCCTTTCAGCACCGACGACACGCCGACGCTGACCGTGACTTCGATCGCCTTGCCGTCCTGGCCGATGGCAAAAGCTGCCTGGGCGATTTCGGCGCGAATGCGCTCGGCTACCTTCTCGGCCACCGCGCCCTCGGTGTCCGGCATCACCACGACGAACTCCTCCCCGCCAAAACGGCAGGCAAGGTCGATACCCCTGACATTCTTGCGCAGCCGCCGTGCGAATTCCCGCAGAACCTCGTCGCCGCCGTCATGACCGTGCGCGTCGTTGATCGCCTTGAAGCGGTCGAGGTCGGTGATCATCACCGACAGCGGCCGGCGCCGCGCCACGGCGCGATCGAACAGCGTCTGCAGATGGCTGTCCAGATAGCGGCGGTTGTGCAGCCCGGTCAGTCCATCGGTCACCGCCATTTCGATGGTCTGGGTGACGCTGGCGCGCAGCTGGTCGTTGTAGCGCTTGCGGCGCACCTGGGTGCGCAGCCGCGCCGTCAACTCCTGCTGGTCGATCGGCCTCATCAGATAATCATTGATGCCGAGTTCGAGGCCGCGGATGATGCGTTCCTCCTCGCCCTCCTCCGCCAGCAGGATGATCGGCACGAAACGGGTGCGATCGAGCGAGCGCAACTGCGAACAGAGCCTCAGCGGATCGAAATCGGCGAACGCGGTCGAGATCATCACGCATTCATAGGACGTCTCGGCGGCCTGGAAGAAACCGGCATGCGGATCATGTGTGACGTCGAGATCGGCCCGGTCGCGCAGCATCTTCTGGATGCGCTCGACGGATGATTTGCGTTCGTCGATCAAAAGCACTTTGGGTGTCGTGTCCTCGGATGCGAAATTGCGGCTGAGCAACTCCTCGATGCCGATGTTGCGCGTCGTCGAGGCGCGCAGCCGCAACTCGTCGGTCAGCGACTTCAGGCGAACCAGGCTCTTGACGCGCGTCATCAGTTGCAGATCGTTGACCGGCTTGGTCAGGAAGTCGTCGGCGCCGGCCTCGAGCCCGCGGACGCGGTCGGAAACCTGGTCGAGCGCGGTGATCATCACCACCGGAATGTGCGATGTCGCCGGATCGCTCTTCAGCCGCCGACAGACCTCGAAGCCGTCCATGTCCGGCATCATCACGTCGAGCAGCACGACATCGACCTTGCCGTTCTCGCAGGTCTCGATCGCATCCGGCCCATTGGTGGCGGTCAGCACTTCGAAATATTCGGCCAGCAGCCGCACTTCCAGCAGCCGCACATTGGCAGGGATATCGTCGACGACGAGGATCCGCGCAGTCATTTCACAACGCTCCGGCTCGGCTGAAGGGGCACATCACGCATCGCCCAGATAGGATTTGATGGTTTCGATGAAACGCGGCACCGAGATCGGCTTCGAAATATAAGCCTCGCAGCCACCCTGGCGGATGCGTTCCTCGTCGCCCTTCATGGCGAAGGCGGTCACCGCAATGACCGGGATGACGTGCAGCTCGTCGTCCTCCTTCAGCCATTTGGTCACTTCAAGCCCCGACACTTCAGGCAACTGGATATCCATCAGGATGAGATCCGGCCGATGCTGGCGCGCCAGATCGAGCGCTTCCAGACCGTTGCGGGTGCGCACGGTCTCGTAACCGCTCGCCTCGATGAGGTCCCGAAAGAGCTTCATGTTGAGCTCATTGTCCTCGACGATCATAACCTTCTTCGGCATCGATATCCCGTCCCGGCAGTCCTTCCGCTTCGAAGGCGACCGTCATGCGCCCATGTCTGAACGCACCAAACCCTGCTTCACTTTACGGCAATATGATTGACGAAACGGAAATCCACCGTGCGAAAAGCTGTTTGGATTCCACCTCGGGCGCCGCTCTAACCGCTTGCCGCCAGCAACTCTTGCCATTATTGCGGGAGAGACTCATTCCACACACCGAAGGTAGTGATGGCAAACGCAGCGTCAATGCGTGAAGAAGCGGAATCGATTGCCGTGAAGGCCCTGGGCTTCGTCGCCTCTGATCCCGAGCTGCTGCCGCGCTTTCTGGCGATCACCGGCATAGAGGCGCATTCGATCCGCAAAGCCGCCAGCGAACCGGGATTCATGGCCGGTGTGCTGCAGTTCATTCTTGCCCACGAGCCGACTCTGATGCGCTTTGCCGAGGAAACCGGCACCCCGCCGGCGGCTGTCGGCAAGGCCTTGCGGTCGCTGCCGCTGGGCGACGACAACCACGAGCATTCCATATGAGCGATGATCCGGAAACCGCGCGCCAGATTGAAGAACTGGCAGCCGACGACCGACCCTTGCTTGTCCTCGATGTCGACGATGTCGTGCTCGAATTCATCCGACCGTTTCCGAATTTCCTCAAGGCGCGCGGCTATGGCCTGACGCTGGCCTCGTTTCGGCTGACCGGCAACATCGCCGAAACAGCCAGCGGCCGGCTGATCGAACAGCCCGAAGTCACGGCACTGCTGGCCGATTTCTTTGACGCGCAAGCCGATTGGCAAAACATTACGGACGGCGCTGCAGAAGCCCTGGCAGGGTTTGGCGACCGCGCGGAAATCATTTTGCTGACGGCCATGCCGCACAAGCACCGTGCCGTGCGTCGCGTCCATCTCGACGCGCTTGGACTGAGCTATCCGCTTCTGACCACTGAAATGGCCAAAGGACCGGCAGTGGCCAAGCTTCGCGGCAAGGCCGGCCGCCCGGTGGTCTTCGTCGACGATCAGCCGCACAATCTGGCGTCGGTGCGAGAATCGGTCGCCGACGCCGAATTGTTCCACCTGATGGCCGACAATTCGCTGCGCGCATTCCTGCCGCCGGTGACGGACGATGTGGTCGTCGTCCAGGACTGGCACGAAGCCGCGCCCAAGATTCAAAGCGCGCTGGGGCTCTGAACTCCAGCTTCAGGGGTTCAGTTCGCACCTGCGCCGCCGCTGTCGTCTCCGCTGTCATCGGCGCCGTCACCATCATCCACGCTGTCGTCCACGGCCGGATCGGCGGGCTTCAGCATGACGCCATTGACGGTGACCGAGCCATCGGCCTTGGCATTGACGATCCATTCCAGCCGGCCATCGGGTAGCGTCTTGCCAAAGCCCTTCGCCATGAGAGCGACTGGCACGTATTGGCCAACCTCCGGTTCCGACTTTGCCGCTTGCTGCAGGCCTTCGACAAGCTTGTCGAAGCCGGCGACATCGACGGTTACGCTTCCTTCGGGCTTTTCGCCTGGGAATGTCATCTCGCCTTCCAGCGCGATCTCCGTGTCCTTGTTCTTCACGGTGCTGTGGCCAAGCACGACCTTCGGCATCCTGGCCATGAAGTCGACCTTAAGTTGCTCGCCGAATTCGGCCGACAGCGACGGATTCTTATTGAGATCAAAGGCTTCGATCGCCTTCTTCGCCATGCTGTCGAGATCGATATTGGCGCCGCCAAAGTTCAAATCGACATCGGTGGGCAACAACCCCACGCTCCAGCTCGGCAGAAGCTGGGTCGGCACGGTCAGCCCCGATGCCTTGATGCCGTACGTGATCGTGCCGTTCTCGGCCACGCCATCGGTGCCGAACACGGTGCTGAGCTGGGTGGCGCCGAAATTGCCGACCGGGCTTTCCACCGCGAAATCCTTGAAACCGTAGGTCCCGTCGATACGCTGCCAAAGCGGCAAGGCGGCGAGCAGAAGCGATTTGAGCTGCGCCTGGTTGGCCTTCAGCGTCGCCTCGTCCTCGTTGGCCACCGCAAATGCCAGGAGATCGAGCAATGGCTTGGTCCGCACGCCCTTGCCGCTGGCTTCGACCGACAGTTCAGGCGACCTGACGGTGACCGGGAATTTCAGCCCGCTCTCGGGGTCATCGAAATTGATCGCTTCGACAAAACTCGACACCTTCTGCGAGGTTGTGAAATCGACGCCCCCGGTCGCCGACTTGGTCGCGGCAACGGTCGCGATGCCGGCGCCCGTGCTGGCTTCCATGTGCTGCTTGGCATCCTTCGATGCCATCGTCATGCCGGCCATCGAGCTGGTGCCGCTGGTAAAGGCCGCCAGATTTGGATCGTAGACGCCCGAGCCCTTGCCGTCCTTGATCGAAAACTGAGTGCTTTGCAGCCCCTCGGGTCCGTTGAACTCGAAGGAGGCGGTTTGGGAGAAATCCATGGAGACATCCCAGGACCCGTCGCTGCGCGGCTTGACCATCAAGGCATAGGGCGCGAAGTCGAACTTCAGCAGTTTCTGGTCCGGAAATGATGCGGCAAGTGCCTTGAAATCGAACACGATCTTGTAGGCGCCACCTTCGAGCGAAACCTTCAAAATGCCTTTGTCGATGGCCTGCTTGCCGACATAGCGGGACAGGTCATCCGACAATTTCTTCGCACCCTGACTGTCGGCGGTCTGGCCGAAAGCAGGGGCACTCAACGCAAGAAGGAACACGAATGGCAGGGCACGGTTCACGCGAATTCTCCGTTTGACCTAGAAGAAAGACTTTGTCCGTCTGGTATGAAATTACCGCTGCAACCGCAAGGTGAGATCGACAACGGCACCCGCGCAGACCATCTCGATCAAAGCACCAGCCGCATCAGCGGGCGACCGGCCTTGCGTTCCACCAGCCGCTCGAAACCCGCCTTCTCGAAGACCCGTGACGAACCGACGAACAGGCCGATCGAGCGCGAATCGCGAGACAGGTCCATCGGGCACGCCTCGAGCAGCCGGGCTCCATTCTGGCGGGCGAAATCTATGCCGCCTTCGACGAGGCGATGCGTGATGCCCCTGCCGCGCGCCTTGGCGCGGATGAAGAAGCAGGAGATCGCCCAAACGGCCGGATTCATTGCGTCGGCAGGATCGACCGGTGCCGACCCCCTGCCCTGATTGTTCCATTCGGGCACGTCGGCGCGCGGTCCGATCTGCATCCAGCCAACCGCCTGGCCATCCTCGAATGCCAATAGGCCCGGCGGCGGGCCGGCCTCGATACGCGCCTTGATGTGGTCCTTGTTGCGTTCCCGGCTGCTCTCGCGGCGCATCGCCGGCGCCAGCCGGAAATGCGTGCACCAGCAGCCGTAGCAGGCGCCTTGCTTGCCGAAGAGGTCCTCGAATTCAGCCCAAAGCTCGGGCGCAAGCGGCGCTATGGTCGTGCTCATGCGTTCTCCCCAGGCCAGCCTTGTCGCTGGCCTTGCACTGTCGTACCATTGCTTCTGTTCTCTTTATGTTCGCAGCGATGGCGGCCCCTGTCAACAATCCCGATCACGGTTTTTGCCGCGACTGCCTGATGTTTCAGCGCAGCCCGACGCGCCGCTGCGAGCGCTGCGGCAGCCCCCGGCTTGCGCGTCATGCCGAGCTTTACCGGCTGCATCTGGCCCATATCGATTGCGACGCCTTCTATGCGGCGATCGAAAAGCGCGACAATCCGGCGCTCAAGGACAAGCCGCTGATCATCGGCGGCGGCAAGCGCGGCGTCGTCTCCACCGCCTGTTACATCGCCCGCATCCAGGGCGTCCGCTCGGCCATGCCGATGTTCAAGGCGCTCGAAGCCTGCCCGGAGGCGGTCGTCATCAGCCCCAACATGGAAAAATACGTGCGCGTCGGCCGCGAAGTGCGCGCCATGATGCAAGCGCTGACACCGCTGGTCGAGCCGCTGTCGATCGACGAGGCGTTTCTCGACCTTGCCGGCACCGAACGGCTGCACGGCCTGCCGCCCGCTGTGGTGCTGGCGCGCTTCGCGCAGGCCGTCGAGAAGGAGATCGGCATCACCGTTTCGGCCGGCCTGTCCTATTGCAAGTTCCTCGCCAAGATTGCGTCTGATTTTCGCAAGCCGCGCGGTTTCTCGGTCATCGGCGAGGCCGAGGCAGTCGGCTTCCTCTCGGCGCAGCCGGTGACCATGATCTGGGGTGTCGGAAAGGCATTCAACGCCACGCTGGAGCGTGACGGCATCCGCACTATCGGCCAGTTGCAGCAGATGGATCGCGGCGACCTGATGCGCCGCTACGGCACTATGGGCGACCGGCTCTACCACCTTTCGCGCGGCGAGGACGTCCGCCGCGTTGATCCCGACCAGGATGCCAAGAGCGTATCGGCCGAAACCACCTTCGATACCGACATCGCTTCGCTGGAGGAACTGGTCGCGGTTCTCAGGGGTCTTTCGGAAAAGGTCTCGGCACGGCTGAAAAAGTCAGGCATTGCCGGGCGCACCGTGGTGCTGAAACTGAAGACCCAGGATTTCAAGCTGCGCACGCGCAATCGCCAACTCGGCGACCCGACCCGGCTCGCCGACCGTATCTTTCAGACCGGGGTAGAGCTTCTGCGCAAGGAAACCGACGGCACGAAGTATCGGCTGCTCGGCATCGGCGTCAGCGACCTCTCCGGCGACGACAAGGCCGACCCGCCCGATCTGGTCGACATCCAATCGCGCAAGCGCGCCATGGCCGAAGGCGCCATCGATGCCCTGCGCGACAAGTTCGGCCGCAAGGCGGTGGAAACCGGCTACACATTCGGCAAGGGCCGCGACGCCCATCCACCGGAGCCTCTTGAGGATTAGGTGCGCTGCAGATCTATCCTGCTCGTCACCACGCTCTTGCCGGTTTTCGGGTCGGTGTCGATGACGGTCAGCCGCATGCCGTTCTCGCCGCGTTTCTCGACCTTCATCTGCGCCCTTCGGTCGCCATTGACCTCCTTGGCCCAGCGAATGCCCAGGTTGATCGCGTTGCCCGAACGGCTGCCGTTGAGCTGTGCCGGTCCCGTGCGAGAGCCGACATAGATGCCGCTGTATTTGGCGCCGCTGGCCTTTAGATCCGCGCTGATGGCACGCGTGACCACGACAAGCCCCCGGCAATTGCCGTCGAGCGACAGGGAGGTCGATGTCGCGTTCGAGCTGAACGTGCAGGACACGTTCACGGTCGGCGCATCGGTGGTGACCTTGACGATACCCTTGCCGGCGAAATTGCCCTTGAACGACTGGAGAAATTGCGTCTCGTCGGCATGTGCCGCGCCTGCCGCAACCAATAAGCCGCCGGTAAGCGCGAATTGCGCAAAGGATATCATCGAAGCTCTCCTTGTCGTTTTTGAAAAAAGGCGGAGCGGTCCGCGAGCACGGCTGACCATCGGGACTCAACGCCATTTACCGGATCAGGTTCCGCTCACAACATGACTGTCTTGCAACATCCAGCCAGTCGCGGCTGGCCCAGAAGAATGCAGTAGCTAGCGATTGCGGCAGAGACTCTGGCCTGCGACATAGCGCGAATGGCACCCACACCCTCGATCCCCAAGGCCGCGTTCTGGATGGCGCTGTCGATCGCTTCCTTCCTTGGGATGACGGTCGCCGGCCGAGCCACGACAGCGGAGCTCAACGTCTTCCAGGTGCTGGAGTTGCGCTCTGTGATCGGCTTCTTCATCCTTCTGCCGCTGGTGATGACGAGTGGCGGCTTTCAAGCCATGCGCACGCAGCGCCCCATTGCCCATATCGCCCGCAACGTCATCCATTATACGGGCCAGGCGGCCTGGCTCTACGCCCTCACTTTGATCCCGCTGGCCGTGCTGATCTCGATCGAATTCACCACACCGATCTGGACAGCTATCCTGGCGGTGATTTTTCTTGGCGAAAGGCTCAACCGGCCCAAGCTGGCAGCGATCGGGCTGGGGCTGATCGGCGTGGTGATCATTGTGCGCCCCGGTGTCGGCTCGGTCGATCCTGGACATCTCGTCGTGCTGGGTGCCGCGGCCTGCTTCGGCATCTCGGTGGTCACGATCAAATCGCTGACCCGGACGGACAGCGTCGTTCGCATCATCTTCTGGATGCTGATTATCCAGTCGGTGGTCGGTCTCATCCCGGCGCTCTATACGTGGCGCAACCCGCCACTGGAGCTGTGGCCATGGATCGTGCTGATCGCCTTCACCGGCATGTCGTCGCATTTCTGTATGGCTCGCGCGCTTGGCTATGCCGACGCGACCATCGTCTCGCCGATGGATTTTCTGCGCGTGCCGCTCTCGGCGCTGATCGGCTGGCTGCTCTATAGCGAGCAGATCGACGCCTTCACCGCCGGCGGCGCGCTGCTGATCCTGATGGGCAATCTGCTCAATCTTCAGCGCAGGGCGATAAAGCCGGCCGAAGTGGCGGCGTCGTAGTCCGCCGGCTGTCAGTTCCCTTCGTCGGGTATGTTGAGGAGATGGCCGCAGGCCTTGCAATGCACGGCGTCCGGCTCGTGCCGCCGCAAGCCGCACTGCGGACAGGGAAACAACACCTTGGCTGGCCGGAAGATCGCCTGAGCCAGTCTGACAAACAAAGATATGCCGATGATCATGGTGACGATTGCCGTCAGCTTGCCGGCCATGCCCGGCAGCACGATGTCGCCGAAGCCGGTCGTCGTCACCGTGGCGACGGTGAAATAAAGCGCGTCGATATAGTTTTCCAGACCGGCGCCAGTGCGGAAGAAGAACGTGTAGACGAAGCCGGTGATGACGAACAGGAAGGTCAAGAGGTTGATGACCGCGTGGCTGGCCTCTCGCCACGGCCGCAGGCCGCGCATCTCGAAATGCCGCCAGAGCGAACCGCTACGCGACAGCGACCACAGCCGCAGAATGCGCAGGAAGGCGAGATTGGCGAACGCGGTCGGCATCAGCAGCGTCAAAAGGATGAAGACATCGACCCACGACGTCGGCTGCTTCATCAGCCGCAGCATGTTTTTGGAGGCTAGCAGCCGGGCGACCAGGTCCGCGGCGACAAGCGCGGCCGCCGAATAGTCGAGCCAGAGGAAGGACGGCTTGTCCTGAAGAACCGGCGTCGCGATGAAGAAGGCGATGATGGCGAGGTCGATGACGACGGCCACCAGTTGGAACCGGAAAGCGGCCGGCGTGCGCCCATGATAGAGCCTGCGCAGCCTGTCACGCAGCCGCGCCAAGGCTGAAACCGCTTGCGACCCGTTCCTCTGCGCCGGCTTCATGCTGACTGCGCTGGCGTTAGCGGCAGCGACCGCCCGGCTGATTGTCGCGGGCGAGAAAGAGCCGGGGTCACACCAACTCCACTTCGACCACGCCCGGCACCGCGCGCATCGCCGAGGCGATCTGCGGCGAAATCCGGTAGCGGTTCGGCAGCTCGATCTCGATTTCCCCCTCGCCCTCTTCCTTGATCAGCACGAAGCTGACCTGGCCTTCGCCCCTGACGGTCAGTTGGCCGGCCAGCGTGTTGATCGGCGAGGCGTTGCGCACGAAAATGCGAAGTGCCTTCTGGATACGGCTTGCCTCGTCCTCCAGCGACTGCACCGAGTTGATGCGCAGATTAACGCCTTCCGGCCTGTCCTCGGCGGCAACGGTGATGACCACGGAGCGGCCGGCCTCAAGCAGGTCGCGATATTGCGCCAGTCCTTCGGAAAACAGCACGGCTTCGTACTGGCCGGATGTGTCAGAAAAGGCGATAACGCCCATCTTGTTGCCGGTGCGCGTCTTGCGCTCCTGCTTGGACGTCACCGTGCCGGCAAGACGGCCGGCGGCGGCGCCGCGCTTGACGGCCGCCGAAAACTCGGCCCACGTCTGAACCCGCATCTTCTGCAGGGCCGCCTTATACTCGTCGAGCGGGTGCGCCGAGAGGTAGAAGCCGACCACCTGGAATTCACGGTGCAGCCGGTCGGCGGCGAGCCACGGCTCAGTCGCCGGCAGATTGAGTGCCTGCGACTGGGCGCCGAGCGAGGCGCCGAAGATGTCGTGCTGGCCGGAAACCGCATTCTGCTGAGCCAGCGACGCCAGCCCCATCATGCGCTCCACGCCCGCCATCATCGACGCGCGGTCGTGGCCGAAGCAGTCGAGCGCGCCGGCCATGATCAGGCTTTCGAAGACGCGCTTGCCGACAATCTTGGGATCGACCCGCTCGCAGAAATCGGCGAGGTTCTTGAACGGCTTTTCCCCACGCTGGGCAACGATGTGTTCGACCGCCGCGTCGCCGACGCCCTTGAGCGCCGCCAGCGAATAGTAGATGCGGTTCTCGCCGACCTCGAAGGGGCGAAAGCTCGATGTCACCGACGGCGCCAGAACCTCTATGCCAAGGCGCAGCGCATCCTGGCGGAAATCGGCCAGCTTGTCGGTGTTGCCCATGTCGAGCGTCATCGACGCTGCCAGGAACTCGACCGGATAATGCGCCTTGAGATAGGCGGTCTGGTATGAAACCACCGCGTAGGCGGCGGCATGCGATTTGTTGAAACCATAGTCGGCGAACTTGGCCAGCAGGTCGAAAATGAAATCGGCTTGCGGCTTGCCGACACCACGCTCGACCGCGCCGGAGACGAAGCGCTCGCGCTGCTTGTCCATCTCGGCGCGGATCTTCTTGCCCATGGCGCGGCGCAGCAGATCGGCTTCGCCGAGCGAGTAGCCGGACAGCTCCTGCGCGATCTGCATCACCTGTTCCTGGTAGACGATGACGCCTTGCGTCTCCTTCACCAGATGGTCGATCTTGGGATGGATCGACGCCATCTCCTCCTCGCCATGCTTTCTGGCGTTGTAGGTCGGAATGTTCTCCATCGGACCGGGGCGGTAGAGCGCGACCAGCGCGATGATGTCCTCGATGCAGTCGGGCCGCATGCCGATCAACGCCTTGCGCATGCCGGCGCTTTCCACCTGGAACACGCCGACCACTTCACCGCGCGACAGCATGGCGTAGGTCTCGGGATCGTCGAGCGGGATCGTCGCCAGGTCGATCTCGATGCCGCGCCGGCGGATCAGCTTCACCGCCGTCTCCAGCACGGTCAGCGTCTTCAGGCCGAGGAAGTCGAACTTCACCAGTCCGGCCTGCTCGACATATTTCATGTTGAACTGGGTGACGGGCATGTCCGAGCGCGGATCGCGGTACATCGGCACCAGTTCCGACAGCGGCCGGTCGCCGATGACGATGCCGGCGGCGTGCGTCGAGGCATGGCGGTAAAGGCCTTCCAGCTTCTGCGCCATATCGAGCAGCGTCTGGACGATCGGCTCCCTCTCGGCCTCTTCGGCAAAGCGCGGCTCGTTGGCGATGGCGTCAGCGAGCTTGACCGGATTGGCCGGGTTCTGCGGCACCATCTTGGAGAGCTTGTCGACCTGGCCATAGGGCATCTGCAGCACACGGCCGACGTCGCGCAGCACGGCGCGAGCCTGCAGCGTACCGAAGGTGATGATTTGGCCGACCTGGTCGCGGCCGTATTTCTGCTGGACGTAGCGGATGACCTCCTCTCGGCGATCCTGGCAGAAATCGATGTCGAAGTCGGGCATCGACACGCGGTCGGGATTGAGGAAGCGCTCGAACAGCAGCGAGAAGCGCAGCGGATCGATGTCGGTGATGGTCGTCGAATAGGCGACCAGCGAGCCTGCGCCCGAACCGCGGCCCGGCCCGACCGGAATGCCTTGCGCCTTGGCCCATTTGATGAAGTCGGCAACGATCAGGAAGTAGCCGGGAAACTTCATCTTGGTGATGATGCCAAGCTCGAAGTTCAACCGCTCGCGGTATTGCTCGACCGTATAGCCGGCGGTTGGGCCATGCATGGCGAGGCGCGCGTCGAGCCCCTCATGCGCCTGGCGGGCCAGTTCGTCGGCTTCCGCCTGCACGGCGGCGTCATTGTCGGCGACATCGCCGCCGGTGAAGCGCGGCAGGATCGGATTGCGGTTCTTCGGATAGTAGGAACAGCGCAGCGCGATCTCGACAGTGTTGTCGATCGCCTCCGGCAGATCGGCAAAGAGCCTCGCCATATCGGCCTGGCTACGCAGGAAATTGTCCGGCGACAGCCGGCGACGATTGTCGGCGGCGACGACCGATCCCTCGGCGATGGCGATCAGCGCGTCATGTGCGTCATAGTCGTCACGAGAGGAAAAGAACGCCTCGTTGGTGGCGACCAGGGGCAGTTCATGGGCATACGCCAGATCGATCGAGGATTTTTCGATCACGCGGTCATAACCGGAAACCCGGTCCAACTCGACATAGAGCCGGTCGCCGAACATCTCCTTGAGGGTCAAAAGCCGGGCTTCGGCCAGGTCGCGGCGATCTTCCTTGAGCGCGGTGCCGATCGGTCCGCGCGGCCCACCGCTGAGGCAGATCAATCCGTCACAATAGCCGTCCATCATTTCGGTGGTCAGGTGCACGGCTTCGCCCGGCGGTGTTTCGAGGTAGACGCGGCTGACCAGCCTGACCAGATTGGAATAGCCGGCTTCGGTCGCGGCGAGCAGGACGACCGGCCGCATATCCGGGCCCTGCCGCCTGCGGTCGCGCTGGCCATCGCTGTTTTCGCCGGAAAAGGCGAGCGCGGTCTGACAGCCGATGATCGGCTGGATGCCGTCCTTCACCGCCTTCTGCGCGAATTCCAGTGCGCCGAACAGATTGTTGGTGTCGGTGACGGCGATGGCCGGGGCTTCGTCCTTGACCGCGTGAGCCACCACCTTGCCGATCTGCAAGGCGCCTTCCAGCAGCGAATAGGCCGAATGCACGCGCAGATGGACGAAGGGCCGCGCCGGGGCCTCCGGCCGCGCCGCAGCAATCGCTGCTTCGCGCTTCAGGGGATCGCGGGGAAGTTTTTCGTCGGCCATGGTGCTGTGTGAAGGTCCTTGAGTCGATGGAGATGTATTGTCCGGGACCGCGCGATGCCAGTCCAGCACAAACCGCTGCTGATCACAGGCTGCCTGCACGGCCAGCCTTACGCAAACTCCATGATCACCGCATCCACGGCCAAGCTGTCGCCTGGCTTGGCGTTGAGTTTGGAGACGACAAGGTCGCGTTCAGCACGCAGCACGTTTTCCATCTTCATCGCTTCGACCACCGCCAAGGTCTCGCCGGCCTTGACCTCCTGGCCTTCGGCAACGGCAATCGACACGACAAGGCCAGGCATCGGGCAAAGCAGCAGGTTCGACGTGTCCGGCGCCACCTTTTCGGGCATCAGCCTTTCCAGCTCGGCGGTGCGCGGCAGCATGGCGCGCGCGGTCACCGACATGCCTTTCCAGGCTATGCGAAAGCCGTTGGCAACCGGCCTGACCTGAGCCGTAACCTTGCGCTTGCCGACCGTGCCGCGCCAGACCAGGTCGCCCGGCCGCCAGTCTGATGCAACGGTCAACGCCCTGCCGCCCTCGATCGACAGATCGATTTCCATCGGAATGGAAATCATGCCCTCGATGATCGACGCCGACAGATAGTCATCGCCGATCTTTACCACCCAGTCGCGCTTCAGAGCTCCCGAATGCGGCGCCAACCGCCCGCCCAGCCGGTCGAGCCGGTCACGGCGCAGCAGTTCCACCGCGGTCGCGATCGACGCCAGCACGGCCTTCTCATCGTCGTTCGGTACGACCGGCGCGAAGCCGTCGGGATATTCCTCCGATATGAAAGCGGTCGATATCCGCCCTTCCCGCCAACGCGGATGCTGCATCAAGGCGGCCAGGAACGGAATGTTGTGCTCGATACCGTCGACGACGAAGCTGTCGAGCGCTTCCGACATGGCATCGATGGCCTCCAGACGCGTCGGCGCCCAGGTGCACAGCTTGGCGAGCATCGGATCGTAGAACATCGAGATTTCGGAGCCTTCGGTGACGCCGGTGTCGTTGCGGATGACGACATCGGCGAATTGTCCTTCCTCAGGCGGCCGATAGCGCGTCAGTCGGCCGATCGAAGGCAGGAAGTTGCGGTAAGGGTCTTCGGCATAGAGCCGGCTTTCCACCGCCCAGCCGTTCAGCTTGATGTCGCTTTGCTTCAGGCCAAGCTTTTCGCCGGCGGCGACGCGGATCATCTGCTCGACCAGATCGATGCCGGTGACGAGCTCCGTCACCGGATGCTCCACCTGCAATCGTGTATTCATTTCAAGGAAATAGAAGTTCTTGTCCTTGTCGACGATGAATTCGACCGTGCCGGCGCTCTGGTAGTCGACAGCCCTGGCCAGCGCCACCGACTGCTCGCCCATGGCCTTGCGTGTCGCGGCGTCTAGGAAGGGCGACGGCGCCTCTTCGGCGACCTTCTGGTTGCGTCGCTGGATCGAGCATTCGCGCTCGCCGAGATAGAGCGCGTTGCCATGCGCGTCGGCCAGCACCTGGATTTCGATATGGCGCGGATCGACGATGAATTTCTCGATGAAGACACGATCGTCTCCAAACGAACTCTTGGCTTCCGAGCGCGCGCGGTCGAAGCCGTCGCGCACTTCGGCCTCGCTCCAGGCGATGCGCATGCCCTTGCCGCCGCCGCCGGCCGAAGCCTTGATCATCACGGGATAGCCGATTTCGCCGGCGATCTTTTCGGCATGGTCGGCATTCTCGATAACGCCGAGCCAGCCGGGCACGGTGGAAACCTTGGCGGCGTTGGCGAACTTCTTCGATTCGATCTTGTCGCCCATCGCCTTGATGGCCTTGGGCTTCGGGCCGATGAAAATGATGCCTTCCGCTTCCAGCGCCTCACAAAACGCGGCCCGCTCGGACAGGAATCCGTAGCCGGGATGCACGGCCTGGGCCCCCGTTTCCTTGCAGGCGGCGATGATCTTTTCCGGGACGAGATAGCTCAGCGCGGCTGGCGAAGGCCCGATATGCACCGCCTCGTCGGCCATCTCGACATGCACGGCATCGCGATCGGCATCGGAATAGACGGCGACCGTGGCGATGCCCATCTTGCGCGCCGTCTTGATGACGCGGCAGGCGATCTCCCCGCGATTGGCGATCAGGATCTTGGTGAACATGCGGAAGTCATCCCTCGGTCGACCGTTCCTTTTATGGCCTGTGCTTGCAGGGTCAAGCCGACCATGCAAATCACTGCCTTCCAATCGATCTGCGATTCCAATTCACCGCTGTGGACCAGTCCTGGCACCAGGTTCCGGTTGATCGTGTCGATAAAACCTGAAACCTTGGAAAAAAATTCGCATTGGAGGAACTGCCCCATGAAAACCCGCGCCGCTGTCGCTGTCGCCGCCGGAAAGCCGCTGGAGATCATGGAGGTCGACCTCGACGGTCCGCGCGAGGGCGAGGTGCTGGTCGAGATCAAGGCGACCGGCATCTGCCACACCG
>NZ_RZRT01000300.1:0-245 GCF_003998295.1 Mesorhizobium sp. M7A.F.Ca.US.011.01.1.1 | reverse complement strand
TGCAATGCCAAGCTGAAGAGCTGAGCGACAAGACATCTGAAGAAGAGAAGGCCTGCGAACCGCAGGGTTCGCGGGCCTTTTTGTTGCCTTCGAGGGCACGCCAGCGGCGACGTTGCCAATCTCCCCCGCAAGGGGGTGTTTGGACCGGAGACATCGCGAACAGGTGTGCGAGGACATCGCGAACAGTTTTGTCACTTATCGTCTGCAGAGGTTGAGGTCGACTGTTTCTATTTTCTGATGTCTGA
>NZ_RZRT01000299.1:0-246 GCF_003998295.1 Mesorhizobium sp. M7A.F.Ca.US.011.01.1.1 | reverse complement strand
AGAAACGCACCGTCGAGGACACGTGGCGCCACATCGGCCACCTCGTCGAAACCATCGAGGCAGCCGAATGCAAGAACTACTTCGAAAACGCAGGCTACGCTTCCGTCAAAATATGAAACGCTCTAGAGCGATTCCTATTTTGAGAGAATCGTAGGATTCCCAAAGCCGGATGTTTGTGATTCAAGATGCTGGCTGGATTGGAGGCCAGCATCTGATGACGCGAGCGCTTTCAAATGATCTTCGTGA
>NZ_RZRT01000298.1:0-247 GCF_003998295.1 Mesorhizobium sp. M7A.F.Ca.US.011.01.1.1 | reverse complement strand
GCGAAGATCCATCGAATAAGGCTTGCCCATCCATGCTGACCTCCTTGCCCAGCATGAAGGTTGAATCAGATTTGCACGCCTAAGGGAATCCCAAGCCGATTCAGTCTCATTTCATCCCGCTCTAGGGGATGCACACATCTTTTGAGGTGAATGACTCTCTTTTGATTGGTTGTCTGGCGTTGGGATGTGATTCTGTTGGCGATGCTGGGATTGAGGAGGTGTCGCGATGTCAGCCAATGAGATCGAG
>NZ_RZRT01000297.1:0-251 GCF_003998295.1 Mesorhizobium sp. M7A.F.Ca.US.011.01.1.1 | reverse complement strand
CGTGCTGATCAAGGACGAGGAGGATCTCTCCTACATCGAGCCCGAGCTTGGCCGGATTGTCGAGGAGGCGCTGGCGTGAGCCGAGACCTCAACGGCACGTTCTCCCCGTTCATTCCGCAACGCTGGCAGGACAGAGGGGGGCGCCACGCAATGATGCGGGAAACAAGCGTACCCCGCGCCGCCGCGCCCTTGCTCGGTTTTGGGCGGCTGCTGCGCCGCTATGGCTTTGCCGTCGCGCCGGAGCAGATCTC
>NZ_RZRT01000296.1:0-290 GCF_003998295.1 Mesorhizobium sp. M7A.F.Ca.US.011.01.1.1 | reverse complement strand
CCTCGACAACGCCGCCGCCCAATACCTTGCCGCCGGCCAGAGCGTCGTCGAGCACTACACCGTGACCGTCGACGACGGCCATGGCTCGACCGCGACCCAGGTCGTCGCCGTCACCATCACCGGCACCGAGGATGTGGTCTCCATCACCACGGCGGACGCCACCGGCTCCGTCGTCGAGGATGCCCCGACGACGCCGGACCTCACCGATTCCCTCAACGCCGCCGGCACCATCGCCTTCAACGACGTCGATCTCATCGACGGCCACACCGCCTCGTTCGCGGCGACCGCCG
>NZ_RZRT01000030.1:0-78144 GCF_003998295.1 Mesorhizobium sp. M7A.F.Ca.US.011.01.1.1 | reverse complement strand
CTCATAGCGAAACGTGCCCTGCTCCGGTGTGGCAGTGTGCGCCCGAGTGAGATGTTCTGGCCTCAACCCGAGCAGCACCTGCTGTCCGTCTGCGACGCCCTTCAGCCCCCTGCCCGGCGCTAAGGGCAGCAGCGCGTCAGCGAGCCGGATGGCGGCGGCGCTTCCGTCCAAGGCAAGGTTGCCTGGCAGGAAGCTCATCCGCGGCGAACCCAGAAACCCAGCGACGAAGGTTGAGGCCGGGTGCTCGAACAACTCGAGTGGCGCGCCCTGCTGCTCTATCAACCCGTCGCGCATCAGCACGATGCGGTCAGCCAACGTCATCGCTTCGATCTGGTCATGGGTGACGTAGATCATCGTTGTGGCAATGTCCTGGTGAAGGCGTTTGATTTCGCCGCGCATTTCGTCGCGAAGCTGTGCGTCGAGATTGGACAGTGGCTCGTCGAACAAAAAGATGCGGGGGTTGCGGACTATGGCGCGGCCGATGGCGACGCGCTGGCGCTGGCCACCGGACAGCTGACGCGGAAAACGCCCCAGCAAGGGAGTGATGCCAAGCATGCGTGCCGCCTCGGCCACGCGCACCTCGACCTCTGGCTTCGGCATCTTGCGAGCCTTGAGGCCGAAGCCAATGTTCTTGGCCACGCTCATATGCGGATAGAGCGCATAATCTTGAAACACCATTGCCACGTCGCGATCGCGCGGCCGGAAATCATTGACCACTTCGCCGCCAATCTCGATCGTGCCTTGTGAGCTCTCCTCCAGTCCTGCGATGGTCCTCAGCAGAGTGCTCTTGCCGCATCCGGAGGGTCCAACCAGGACAGTGAACTCGCCGTCGGGGATGTGGAGGTCAATGCCGCGCACCGCATGGAAGGCGCCGTAGCGCTTGTGCAAGCCGGTGATTCTGACTTCGGCCATGCCTTCCCTTCCTATCCGCGAACGGCGCCGAGCGTCAGCCCGCGCACGAGATGTCGTTGAGCAAGCACTCCAAGGGCGATCGATGGCACAAGGGAGACAATGGCAAGGGCTGCGGCTTCACCATATTGTGCGCCCTGGAAGCCGATGAAGGCTCGGAAGACCGTTGGCAGCGTAAAGGCAGTTCGGCTGGTCAAAATCAGAGCGAAGAAGAACTCCGTCCAGCAGGCAATGAAGGCGAAGACAGCCGCCGCGACGATGCCTGGTGCTGCGAGCGGCACGGCAACGCGCCAGAACGCCTCCCATCTCGTGCAGCCATCGACGAGGGCCGCCTCCTCCATCGACTTCGGCATGCCGCGGAAATAGGCAAACATCATCCAAACCGACACCGGCAGCGTGAAGACCGTGTAAGCTAGGATCAGCCCGATATGGGTGTCGTACAGCCCGACGCCACGATAGATAAGGAATACCGGCAGGACGATGCCTATCGGTGGCAGGAAGCGCTGCGACAGGACCCAGAAGGACAGATGCCGGCCGCCCGTGTTGTAGCGCGCCAGACTATAAGCCATCAGCGTGCCGATCAGTGCCGAAAGCACCGTCGCCGAAAGCGAAATAATCAGGCTGTTGATAAGCCCGTCGAGACCGCGATAGGTGAACAGCGCAGCTTCGTAGTGGACAAGCGTCGGTGCGGCAGGGAACCAGACAGGCGGTACGGTGAGGTAGTCGTCGCTGGGCTTGATGGAGGTGTTGAACATCCAGTAGAGCGGCCACAGCACAAACACCAGGAAGAACCCCAGCAGCAGAATTCGGCCGATCGGCAACGACCGGCGTTTCCTGCGGCGGGCGGGCGCGACGGCGGCCATCAGACCGGTTCTACCTTCAAGAGCCGACGCACCAGCAACGTCACGATGAGCGCCGTAAAGATCAGGAACAGCCAACTTCCTGCTGTTGCCTGCGATAGATGAAACTGCGTGAAGCCGACGGTATAGAGATAATAGGAGGCCGTGTAAGTTTGTGTTCCCGGGCCACCGCCTGTCATGATGAAAATGGTATCGAACATACGGATTGCGTCGAGCAGACGGAAGGTCAGCGCCAGCAGCATCATCGGCCCGAGATGCGGGAGCGTGATCGCCCAAAAAGCCTGCCAGGCGTTGACGCCGTCAAGTTCTGCCGCCTCATAGAGATTGGGTGGGATTGCGGTCAGCCCAGCGAGCAGGATGACGAACATGAACGGCGTCCACTGCCAGACATCGGCGATGATCAGCGAGATATAGAGCCACGGGCGCTCCGTCATCCATCCTATCGTAACCTCCTGCCCCAATAGTTGCGTCAGGATATAGTTGATCGGTCCGAAAGGCCGCTGTAAAAGCAGCGTCCAGGCCTGGCCGACGATGACCGGGCTGATGAACAGCGGCACGATCAGGATCGACATGATCACACCGCGGCCCGGAAAGCTGCGCACCATTGTCAGCGCCACCAGGAGACCGAGCACGAATTCGATAGCGACGCTGATGCCCGACAGCCATGCTGTCAGCAACAGCGACCAACGTGCTACTGGATCGAACACGACCCGCTCGAAGTTCTTCAATCCGACAAAGGCGTGGCCCGGCACCTGGAAGTCGTAGTTGATGAAAGATACCACCAGCGAGAACAGAAGCGGATAGATCGAGAGCGCCAATATCAGCAGCACCGCGGGCGCCACCAGCAACCACTTGAAGTGACGGTCTGCCCATTGGGCAAAGGCAGACAGCCGGGGCGGTGCGCTGGCGGCCTTCAAGCGACGGATCGTGGCGGTGGGCTGCATAGGCGTATCCAAAAATCGCCGCTTAGCGGGGAGGTGTTGCGAGCCAAGCGCCCGCAACACCAATTGCTCCAGACAGCATGCCTCCCCTCAGAGGGTGACCGCCATGCCAAGTTTTTCCACCGTGTTGTCGGCAGTGGCGCCAGGCAGTTTCAAGAACTCGGTGTAGAAGCCTTTCTGCGAATCCACACCCAGTCGGTCGGTCGTCTCGTTCCACTCGGCGGCCGCCGTTTCAAGCGACGCCTTCGCATCCGCCCCAGCCCACACCGCGGTGCACATGCGGTCGATGCTCAAGAAGTAGTCCTGCGCGCCTGGCATGATCGGATCGAGCAGACCGACATTTGCCGAGTTGTTGAGGTTGGCAAGGTACTCCTTGGCACTGGGGAAGAGCGCGCCGTAGAGCTCGGACTTGAAGTGCGAGATGCGGTATGGGTCGCGTAGCGCATAGGGCAGCATGCAACGTGCCAGCGAGACGGGTGGCGAGCATACCCATTGCATGAACAGATACGCCGCCTCTGGGTTGGGCGAATCCGCCGACAGTGCCTTGTTGTAGCCGGTCGCATGTTCCGGATTTCCCGGAACGACGGCATAGCCGACCTTGCCAGCGATCTGCGACTGCGGAATGAAGTTGATTGCCGTGGCGGACTGCGAATAGTTCGCCGCCATACGGCCGCTAGGAGGCCAGGAATAGATCATCGCGACTTTGCCGGTCAGGAAAGCCGCCCACAAGGAAACGGCGTCGAGCTCGTTGTTGCCGGGGATCGAGGCCTTGTTTGCGGCGAGCATGTTTGTCAGCGTCTTGACGCCGGCATCCGACACCAAGCCGGCCTTCATGTCGTCTCCGAACAGTTTTCCGCCGTTGGCGCGGTACTGCTGCAGAAAGTCGAACTGATTGCCAGGGCTGCCCGCCTTGCGGAAATGTCCCGCGCCATAAACCTTTGGCGCCATCTGGTCGGTAATGAACTGGGCGATCTGGGCATATTCTTCCCAGGTCTTCGGCGGTCCAAGCTTGGCGTTGAACTTCGCCTGGTAAGCCTCCACCATTTTCGGATCCTCGAAGATGTCCTTGCGGTAGTAGAGAGCGAACATGTCGCCGTCGTCGAAGAACCCCCAGATCTTGCCCTTGTAGGTCGGCAGCGCCTTGTACAGGGGATGATAGTCCTCGAGGTCTGCCGGGTTCATGTATTTGGCGATGTAGTCGTCTAGAGGGGCAATGACGCCGCCATCGGCAAGCGACGGTGTCCAGGCCGGTGAGATGTCGAGAACGTCATAGGCACCCGAGCCGGCGATGTGCTCGGCGACTGCCTTGGAGTACTGGTCAGGGTTCGACAGTTCGACGACATTCGACTTCATCCCGGTAAGCTGCTCCCACATCGGCCCACTGAAATTGCGCGGATCGAGTGCCTGCAGGCCAGCCTCGTAGGTCATGTTGAGGGTGACGCCCGAATGCGCCTTGGCCGCCTCCGCCGCGCGAAAGGCGGAACCGTCCGCCGGCCCTTCCTTCGATGCTTTTAGGGCTGCGGCCTGCGCCTGGCCGAGCGGCGACGTGGCGTCCGCCAATTCCAATGTTTGCTGCGCCATCGCCCAATCCGTCATCATCCCCAGCATCGGGCCGGACACGGCCAACATGCCGGTCATCTGACCGAAGCGGGTGATGAAAGTTCGGCGGGTGGTTTCGCCGCTCATGAAGGCGTCGACCTCTGCTTCGAGACCTGCCTGAAAGTCACGTTTTTCACGATCGTTCATAGTGCTTGGTCCTCCCGTTTTCCATTTGCTTCACTCGTCCGCCGGCGCTGCGGTCAAGCATTTCCTCCCGTAAGGTCGCCGCAAAGGGGCCGCGGCGGCGCGCCCAAAAATCAGTGTCCTCCTAGGTTCCGAAGCGGGCGGCGAGCCCCGACAGCCTGGTCTTCCACAGCTCGCTCGAAAGAACCTCGCGATTGACCACGCCGCGCGGCTCCCGACCGCGCTGCACCTCCATTACCGCTTTGACGTCGGCGGCACCGTTGCCGGCAAAGCACTGGTCGGTCCAGCAAAGTGCGTGCGGCGCCAGGATGACATTGTCGAGTTTGAGGATCGCATCGTCTGCGTCGGGAGGCTCTTGTTCCAGCACGTCGAGACCGGCGCCGGCGATGCGGCGCTCCTGCAGCGCTTGCGTCAGCGCTTTCTGGTCGACGATCGGGCCGCGCGCGGTGTTGATCAGGTAAGCTGTCGGCTTCATCATGGCGATCCGCTCAGCGTTGACTATGTGGTGGGTCTGAGGCGACAGGGGGCAACTGACCGACAGCACGTCGGCGCGGCGAAACAGATCCTCCAGCCCGACCAGCTCGACGCCCAGGTCGGCAGCAACCCTCTTGTCGGCAAACGGGTCATGGGCAATGAATTGCATGTCAAAGGGCTTCGCCAAGCGGAAGACCTCGGCACCGATGTTGCCGATGCCCAGTGACCCAAGCGAACGCCCGACGAGGCCGACCCCCATGTGATCGGAGCGCTTCTCGAAACCAACAGACCCTTTGCGGGTGAGCGCGTCCTTTGTCAGCAGTTTGCCGGTCAGTGCCAGCATGAAGGTGATGACGGATACGGCGACGGGGCGTCGCACGCCATCGGGCGTGATGACCAAGGCAATGCCGGCTGCGGTGCAGGCCTCAACGTCGACAGTGTCGTAGCCGACCCCGAAGCGGGCAACGACGGCCAGGCGTCCGCTCCTGGGGACACTCGTGGCATCGAAGCGATGGGCGAGGAGGATCAGCGCATCGAAATCCTCAAGTTGGTCGGCGCGAAGCGGACTGTTTGACTCCAGGAATACCATCTCGACGCCCGTCGCATTGCGCAGCGGCACCAGATCGAAATCTGGGTAGGTCGGCGAGCCGTCCGGCTTGCGGAAATCACCGGAAAGCGCCACCCTGAATTTTACGCTGTCCATCGTCTCCTCCGCTCCTATTCGCACCCGGCGCGGATCTTGGAAACCGCGTCGGCGATCGCGTCGTGCAGAACCCAAACGTCGCCTGAATAACAAATAAAATCAAAACCTTGTGCGTAGAAGTCGTGTCCCTGTGCGACGTTGGGAACCAAGCGTCCAAGCGATTTGTTGTGCTTCTTGGCGGCGGCAACGATTTTGGCCATTGCAGCAGTGAAAGTGGGGTGGGCGAAGTCGCCAGGAATGCCGAGCGAGACGGACAGGTCGAAATGTCCGACCCACAGACAATCGACCCCGTCCAGTCCCGCGATGCCGTCAATGTTCTTGACGCCGTCGGCGGTCTCGATCAGGCAGATGAATGTCGAGCGCTTGTTGGCGGCTGAGAATTTATCAGCGACCGAGCCCGGACGGTAGCGGTCATGAGCGATCTGCAGCGCCACGCCGCGAACGCCGGCAGGGTGATATTTCATGGAATTGATGATGTGCTGCGCCTGCTCGACGGTACTCACCATCGGGGCGATCAGGCCTTCGGCGCCCATGTCCATGGCGCGGGCAAGGAAATGGTAGTCCTGCGATGGCACACGCACCATAACCGGCAGGTCGGCCGCCTCGAAATAGCGGATCGCACTCTTCACCGTTTCCAGGCTGAAGCCCGAATGCTCCATATCGAAAAAGACGAAGTCACAGCCAGCGGACTTCAGGATGTGACCTATACCCGGCGTCGCGAACTCGGCGACGAGCGTACCAAGTTTGACCCGCCTGTGAGAAGTTAACGCCCTGAGACTTGGCTCTGACATGCAGTTCCTCCCGTTCGGCCCAAAGGGCCAATCCGCCTAGTTCTCTTCAATGCGTGGCCTCAAGAACGAGGTCGCAGGTCATCACCAACTTGGTCACGACGAGCGGTGCGCTCTGCGTATTGAATTCGTCGAAGTGAGCGGTGCGGCAGTGCTCCTCGAATGCGGCCTCGCTATCGTAAATCTCATAGAGCAGGACCCGGTCCGGTTCGCCGCGCGCCTCCGTCACGTCAAAGCGGCGGCAGCCGGCCTCGCTGCGCATCGACGCGGTCGCATTGGCGTCTACAAGTTCGCGGAATCTGCCCCGGGCACCCGGCTGGAGGCGGAAATCGACCCAGACCACGAAGCCCCTCATCACTTGGCACCTGCAATTTCCAGATAGCGCCTGGACACATATTCCAGATGCCTGCGCATAGCCGCTTCGGAGGCGTCTGGATCGCGCGCGGCGACGGCATCAAAGATTTCGCGATGAGCCTCATAGGCCTTGCGGTCTTCACCTTTGGCCAAAGTCGTGCGCCGCTGTTCGAGCAGCCATTCGGCCAACGCCGCGTGGATAGCTGTGAAGATTCGATTGCGGGTGATCACCGCCAGCACGTAGTGGAAGTCCACGTCGGTGCGCTCGAAGCGCGTCAGGTCCCCGATCGACTGTCGGTTGATTTCAAGCGCCTCTTTGAGACTTTCAATATCTTCTGGGGTGGCATTGATGGCGGCGTTGCGGGCAAGACCGATTTCGAAAAACAAACGCGCGCTCTGGAAGTCATGAACCCCGCCGGGGGCCGAAATCATGTGACGCGCCGGCCCCGAGAGGGCGTCGATCACGAATTGGGGCGTTGGCCGAGTGACGCGGGCGCGCTCGCCGGATTTCACCTCGACAAGGCCCATCTTGCTCAGATGCAGCAGGGCTTCGCGGATTGAAGGGCGCCCGACCCCAAACTGCCGCATGAGGTCCCGTTCGGATGGGAGCCGGTCGGCTTCGGCCAGCTCTCCCTCGCGGATCATCCGCTCAAGGTGCGCTGCAACCTCGTCCGAAAGCTTCCGCGGTTTGATCAGAACTCCGATCATTGGCATACCTGTTATACCAATACGCTATGGCCCCAGAGCGCCTCTGTCAACGATCCTTCTACCAACAGACGCTCGTGACCAAGTGAGAACGGTCATTGTTCTTCCTGTCAAACGAGTATCTATCGGCGTTCGCCCCACTGAGACGCCGCACAAAGTTGGAACGAATCTTGCGTAAAATTGGCTGGGCGCATCGACGCGGCATCGAGGAGGCGCTCGCCCGCTTTGGCATCGATACTCGTGGCGCAGCAGACGGCTGGGGAGCGACACTCGACAGCGTATATGACGGAGCGATTGAGGCGCTGACCTCCCTTGATGCTAGCTTTGCAAAGGCACTAGCGATCATCGCCGAGGGCTGAGCATGGCAGACATCGATGCTACACAGCGCGTCATCGAACATCTTTTGACGCATTTCGCCGGTCAGGCCGGAGGAGCGGAACAATGGCCGGTTTCAGGACGGCGTGCGAAGGCTTCCATGACCAAAAGCGGGCGCAAGCAGTCCGGCGGCAACGGGCTGTAACCGACTGTCAGGTCTCGGCAGGCATTTGAGATAGCTGCCGTTCTCCATACGATCCCCAGTTGGACGATAAGACCAAGCGTCCCAACAGCCAGAAGCGGACATCGTCAACGAGTTTAATTTACGCAGCCAGGATCGACCTCGCAGTTCGGGCCGATGCGACACCCATCCGGAACGCCATAGCTCAAAACCCCTCAAGCGCTTCAGCGCAGCGTTGCAAAAGGTCAAGCTGCGTTGCGGACCTCGGGTCTGCCGTTCGTTCTCCTCCGTCACGGCTGGTATACGGAGAACCACACGCCTTCCGTGATCCCTGACCTCTGGGCAGCATGATCCCGACCGCTTCCTGCAACGGAGGGGCGATCATTTCCACTAAATTCAATGCTTTATGAGGAAAGCCGATGGTACCGTTGGCTGGGATCAGTTCGCCCATCAACCAACTGTTTTTGTCACGTTTTTCCTTCCTGCGGGGTGTTGTTTGTATCACAATATGTATCACAGCAGGCAGCACAATCTCGCCGCGGATATTCCGCCGGCGACACGGACAGACGGCAACTTGCATCGGCGTACGAGGGGCTGCGCAATTTTTTGCAGAAGCAGGAACATAGCTGCATCGCCCAAGTTAAATACCGACGGCATTGGATCACGGGTTCATTCTCGTATTTCCGGTCTGCCAGAGTGCTCCGGGATTCTTTGACGCTCGAACGAATGGGCAGGACAATGTATCGCTGTCAGCTTTTGCTATCAGCCTTTGGTCTGGTGTTATTGACGGGTGGCCTGTTCCCAAAGGGCCAGGCCATGGCACAGGCGCCCTGCCCGGCCGACCACGATAAGCTGCTCGCTGTCCTCAAGGCCAATGTGAAAGCAAGCGGCGGACCTGCCAACGGTGGCTTTGAGACCAACGAATGGGCCGCTATCGTCGCCCGCGACGGCGCTGTATGCGCGATCGCTTTCAGCGGTCCCACCGCCGATTCGCAATGGCCAGGCAGTCGCCTCGTCGCGGCAGAGAAGGCCAACACGGCCAATGGACTCAGCCTGGCGCAGATGGCCCTATCGACGGCCAATCTCTACGCGGGGGCGCAGCCGGGCGGGCCGCTTTTCGGCTTGCAGGAGACCAATCCGGTCAACCAGGCCGCGGCCTATGCGGGCGATCCCAAAACGTTCGGAAGCGCCAGCGATCCCCTCGTCGGCAAGCCGATTGGAGGCGTCGTTGTGTTTGGCGGCGGGCTTGCCCTCTATGACGGCAAGAGCATCGTCGGAGGCATCGGGGTCTCCGGAGATTCCTCATGCGCCGATCACAATGTCGCCTGGCGTGTTCGCGCGGCGCTTGGCCTCGACAAGGTTCCTGCCGGAGTCAATCCCAATCGCAAGGACGCCATCGTCTACGATCTCGATCCCGGGGGCAAAAGCGCATCGGGCTGGGGCCATCCGCTTTGTGCCGGCACCGAGGCTGACATCGCGGCGGAGCTCGGCGCCGGCGTGGGAGGCTCGATCCACAAATGAGGGGCATGCTGCACCCGGCACCGGCGCGCGTTGACGCAGGACGAGGCGCCCGCGCGTTGGCGATCTGGAATTCTTGTCGCACCTGCACACTCTTGGTGATCCTGCTGGCATGCGGCCCATTCCTGAGCGGTGCCTCGGAGCCCCCATCGGCAGCGGCTATTGCGCCGCCCGCCGCCGCAGCGCCACCCGACGACGGGCAATGGACGATGCCGGCCAAGAACTACGCGTCGACCCGCTTCAGCGACCTGACCGAGATCAACGAAGGCAATGTCAAGAACCTGCAGGTCGCCTTTACCTTCTCGACCGGTGTGAACAAGGGCCAGGAAGCAGCGCCGCTGGTCGTCGGCAACATTATGTACATCGTCACGCCCTTTCCCAACATCGTCTACGCACTTGACCTCTCCAGGCCGGGTGCGCCGATGAAATGGAAGTACGAGCCCAACCCCGAGCCGGCGGCACAAGGAGTGGCTTGCTGCGATGTAGTCAACCGCGGCGCGGCCTTCGCCGACGGCCGCATCTTCTTCAACACGCTGGACGGCCATACGATCGCGCTCGATGCCAATACGGGCAAGCCGATCTGGAACACTCATATCGGCAACATCAACATCGGCGAGACCATCACCATGGCTCCGCTGGTGGTGAAGGGCAAAGTTCTGGTCGGCAATTCCGGCGGCGAAATGGGCGTCCGCGGCTGGGTCAAGGCGCTCGATGCGGAAGACGGACATGTTGTCTGGACGGCTTATGGCACTGGACCCGACAAGGATGTGCTGATCGGCCTGGACTTCAAGCCCCACTACGACATGGACAAGGGCAAGGACCTCGGCGTGACGACATGGCCGCCGGAAGCCTGGAAGATCGGCGGCGGCAACATGTGGGGCTGGATCTCCTACGATCCGGACTTGAACCTGATCTTCCACGGCACAGGTAATCCAGGACCGTGGAATCCGGATTTGCGGCCAGGCGACAACAAATGGACGTCCGGTATTTTCGCGCGAGACGCCGATACCGGAGCGGCGAAGTGGTTCTATCAGTGGAGCCCGCATGACCTCCATGACTATGACGGCATCAACGAGCAGATCCTTCTGGACATGACCTGGCAAGGCAAGCCGCGCAAGGTCCTGGTCCGACCGGAGCGCAACGGCTACCTCTATATCCTCGATCGAACCACCGGCGAGGTGCTTTCGGCCACAGCCTATGGCCCGGTCAATTCCAGCAAGGGTGTCGATCTGGAGACCGGCCGGCTGATTGCAAACCCCGACAAGAGAACCGGCACCGGCAAGGTGGTCCGAGACATTTGCCCGACAGCGTCCGGCCTCAAGGACTGGCAACCATCGGCCTTTTCGCCGAAGACCGGCCTGCTCTACATCCCCCACAACAATCTCTGCATGGACGAAGAAGGCGTCGAGGTAAACTACATCGCAGGCACGCCCTATGTCGGCATGAACGTACGCATGATCCCCGGGCCGGGCGGCAATCGTGGTGCCTTTACCGCTTGGGATGTTGCCGCGGCCAAGCCGGCCTGGGTCCTGAAAGAGAACTTCCCGGTGTGGAGTGGCACCGTCGTCACTGCCGGCGATGTCGTCTTTTACGGCACCATGGAGGGCTGGTTCAAGGCGGTCAGCGCCAGGACTGGCGATCTGCTTTGGCAGTTCAAGACATCGTCCGGCATCATCGGCCAGCCGATCACCTATCGCGGCCCCGATGGGCACCAATATGTCGCAATTCTGTCGGGCGTCGGTGGCTGGGCCGGCGCCATCGTTTCGGGCGACCTCGACCCACGCGATGCCACCGCAGCACTTGGCTTCGCCAACGCGATGAAGGATCTGAAGAACGCTACCACGGCGGGAGGCACGCTTTATGTGTTCCGGCTTCCTTGATGGGTTGCACTTGACCGTACGTCCGACGCGCAAGGCATTCCAACGGGTGGCGATCGGCATGGCCGGGCTCGCCTTGTTGCTCTTGCCGGCTATTGCCAATGCACGTGAGTTGAGAGTGTGCGCCGACCCGAACAACATGCCGTTTTCCAACGCGGCCCGTCAAGGCTTCGAAAACAGGATCGCGGAAATCATCGCCACTGATCTCGGCGCCAAGCTGACGTATACCTGGTGGGCGCAGCGCCGTGGCTTCATCCGCAACACGCTGAAGGCAGGCCTTTGCGATCTCGTGCCCGGCACGCCTGCCAATCTCGAAATGCTGCGCACCACCACGCCTTACTACCGTTCGTCCTATGTCTTCGTGACCCGCCAGGACGGCCCGGACGTGGCCTCATTCAACGACCCGCGGTTGCGAGAATTGCGCATCGGTGTTCAGCTCATCGGCGACGATGGCGCCAACTCGCCGCCTGTCCAAGCGCTTGGCCGCCGCGGCATCGTCGGACATCTGATCGGCTATCCCGTCTATGGCGACTACTCCGCTCCCAACCCTCCGGCGCGCATCGTCGAAGCTGTCGCGAACGGCGAGATCGATCTTGCCGTGGTCTGGGGTCCGCTCGCCGGCTATTTCGCCCAGAGGCAAAAGGTGTCGCTCCGGATCACGCCGGTCACGCCTCGCATCGACGGACCGCAACTGCCGCTGATGTACGACATCTCAATGGGTGTTCGGCGCGAGGACGATGCGCTGCGTGGCGATGTGAATAGCGCGCTTGCCAGACACAAGGCCGAGATCGACACGGTTCTGGCGCAATACGGCGTACCGCGTCTGGACATGGCCGGGAGTCCGGCACGATGAGGCAGGCTCTGGCGATGTTGCTGCCCTTGACGCTGGCCCTGGTCGCCTGCCAGCGCGAGGAGCGCGATACCCGGCCGCAATCGGCGCTCGGCTCAGGTGAGCAGCCGACGCCTGTGACCACGTTGGAGCCGGGCGGACAGCGCCCCTCCCCCACCGACAACAAGGCGGCGAGCTTCGAGGCCAACGCCTTCCACATGAGCGAGGGCAAGCGCCTGTTCAGCTGGTTCAATTGCTCGGGCTGCCACGCCAATGGCGGTGGCGGCATGGGCCCGGCGCTGATGGACGAAAAGTGGCTTTACGGCAGCTCGATCGAAAGCATCCATGCCACGATCCGCGACGGGCGACCAAACGGGATGCCGAGCTTCGGCCAGAAGATACCCGACGACCAGATATGGGAGCTGGCGGCATATGTGCGTGCACTGGGCGGCAACGCGCCCTCCTCCGCCGCGCCGCAGCGCAATGACGGCATGATGGTGCATCCCTCGGAAAACCGCCTGCCGGATGCCGCGACACTGGGCAAATCACCGTGAAGCGCCCGGCTTCGATGACCTTCGCCCTCTGTGTCCTGCTTCTTCTGCAGGGATGCGCAGGCTGGCAGTCGGCGCTGGACCCGAAAGGCCCCGCAGCCGGCGAGTTGGCCTGGCTGATCTGGTTCTTCACCGCGCTTTGCGCGGTTGTGTGGGTGCTGGTGATGATCGCGCTCGCAGCACCGCTGGTCATGCGATCGCGTCCCGGCGATGAACCCCTCTTACTCAACGCAGGGGCCGAACGCCGCAAGATGCGCGTGGTTGTCACCGCTGTCGGGCTGACCGCCATAATCCTGATCGGACTTACGCTGCTGAGCTTTTTCGCCAACAGGACGCTTGCCGCCATTGGCTCGGACGCCGCGCTGACAATCAGGGTAACCGGGCATCAGTGGTGGTGGGAGGTGCGTTACGAGAATGCTACGCCGAGCCGCATCCTGACGACGGCGAATGAGGTCCACATCCCCGCCGGTGAGCCGGTGAGGCTTCTTTTGACCTCGACGGATGTGATCCATTCGTTCTGGATTCCAAGCTTGGCCGGTAAGCTCGACCTTATACCGGGTCACATGAACGTGCTGGACATCAAGGCGGACAAGCCGGGCGTCTACCGTGGTCAATGCGCTGAATTCTGCGGCGCGCAGCATGCCAATATGGGCACCTTCATCATCGCTGAGCCGCGTCCGAAATTCGATGCCTGGCTGAACGACCAGTTGCAGCCGGCCGGCGCGCCGGCGAGTAGCGAGGCCAAGGCCGGCGCGGACCTGTTCCTCAAGCGCCCCTGCGTGATGTGCCATAGGATCGGGGGGACGCCGGCCGGCGGAACGGTGGCTCCCGATCTCACCCACATAGCAAGCCGGAAAACATTGGCGGCCGGAACGCTGACGATGAGCCGCGGCAATCTCGCCGCCTGGATAGCCGACCCGCAAGGCATCAAGCCGGGTTCCCACATGCCAGTGGCAGATCTCAATGGCGACGAGCTCAACGCAATTGTGGCTTATCTCGAGGGACTGAAATGAGCAGCGCCGATATCACAGGCGACCGCCACATCCCGGAACTGGATACCGCCTCCAAGGGCGACCTCGCTCCCGAACGCGACGGACCCCGGGATACGGGAATGGATGATGCCAGTCTGCATCGCTGGCTCGAACGCACTTGGCGGACGCCGTCCGGTATCTTTGGAGCGCTGTCTAGCGTCGATCACAAGGTGATCGCACGACGCTATTTGATCACCGCATTTGTTTTCCTGTGTCTTGGCGGCCTCAACGCTGTGGCCATGCGTATCCAGCTCTCGGGACCGCAACGCGGCCTGATTGGGCCGGACCTCTACAACCAGCTGTTCACGATGCACGGCGTTACGATGATGTTTCTGTTCGCCGTACCTATCGTGCAGGCGACTGGCATTTATCTGGTACCGCTGATGGTCGGCACCCGCAACATCGCGTTTCCGCGCCTGAACGCGTTCAGCTACTGGATCTACGTCTCGGGCGGCGCTTTTGCCTGGGTGTCCTTCGCCCTCAACATGGCCCCTGATGTCGGTTGGTTCGCTTACGTGCCGCTGTCCGGCCCCGAATTCGCACCGGGCAAGCGCGCCGACGTCTGGGCGCAGATGATCACGTATACGGAAGTGTCGTCATTGGCCGTGGCGGTGGCGACCATCGTCACCGTGTTCAAGCAGCGAGCCCCCGGCATGTCGCTGGACAAGATCCCGCTCTATGTCTGGGCGATGCTGGTCACTTCCTTCGTCGTCGTCTTTGCGATGCCGGCGGTGATGATCACCTCGACCTTCCTGATCCTGGACCGGCTAGTCGGCACACATATCTTCAACCCGGCTGAGGGTGGGGATGCCCTGCTGTTCCAACATCTCTTCTGGTTCTTCGGCCATCCGGAGGTTTACATCATCTTCCTACCGGCGACGGGCATGGTCTCTTCGATCATCCCGGCTTTCGCCAGGCGACCGACATTCGGCCATCTCGGGCTTGTCCTGTCACTCTTCGCTGTCGGCCTCCTGTCGTTCGGGCTCTGGGTCCATCACATGTTCGCCACCGGATTGCCGAAGCTCGGCGCAAGCTTCTTCACCGCGTCCAGCATGATGATCGCCATTCCGAACGGCGTGCAGATCTTCTGCTGGCTGGCAACATTATGGGATGGCAGACCGGTGATCCGGACCCCGTTGCTGTTTGTCTTCGGCTTCTTCTTCATCTTCGTCATCGGCGGGCTGACCGGCGTCATGCTCGCCTCTGTGCCATTGGATCTTCAGGTGCACGACACCTATTTCGTCGTCGCGCATTTCCATTACGTGCTGATCGGCGGCTCGGTGTTCCCCCTGCTTGGCGCTGCGTATTTCTGGTTCCCGAAGATCAGCGGCCGCATGATGAGCGAACGCCTTGGGCGTTGGCATTTCTGGCTGGCCTTCATCGGGTTTAATGCGACCTTTTTCCCGATGCATCTCGTCGGCCTATGGGGCATGCCACGACGGGTCTACACCTATCCGGCCGAGCTTGGCTGGGGCAACATCAACCTTTTCATCTCGGCCGGGGCGCTGCTCTTCTTCCTGAGCTTTGTCCTGTTCACCTTCAACCTTGTGCATGGCGCGTTGAAAGGCACCTCGGCCGGCAACAATCCGTGGGACGCAGGAACCTTGGAGTGGGCAACATCCTCGCCGCCGCCGAGCTATAATTTCGCACGCATTCCCATCGTCACCCATATCGAGCCGCTCTGGGCCGAGCGCGAGACGCTCCCTGTAGCGACCGGGCTCCGCGTCGATGCGCGCGAGCTCCTCATCTCCACCGTGGCGGAAGCTCATCCCGACATTCGTGAGAAATCGGCCACACCGTCGATCTGGCCTCTTTTCGCGGCGCTCGCCGTCGGTGGTACGTTTCTCTATTCGATTTTTACGCCTTGGGCCATCGTCTGGGGCGCCGCGCCGATCGCCATCACGTTGATCGGTTGGTTCTGGCCGAAGGGCGATCCGGAGGACCAGGAATGAAGCATCGAGTTGCCGCCGATCTTTCAGGACTGCCGACCTTCGGGCATGGTCCGCACAGCCCGACCTGGTGGGGCACGCTGGGCTTCATGGCGCTCGAAGGCACCGGTTTCGCGCTGGCGGCGGGCGCATATCTCTACCTTGCGCTGTCATGGCCAGCATGGCCGCTCAGCGCACCGCAGCCGAACCATTGGCCCGGAACGATCGTCACGATTTTGTTTGTCGTCAGCCTTGTGCCCAACCACATCCTCCACCGCTATGCCAAGCAATGCTCCATGGTGCCGGTGCGGATCGGCCTGGTGGTCATGTCGCTGCTCGGCATCGCTCCGCTCGTCGTGCGCTGGTTCGAATTCCCCGCCCTCAACATCTATTGGGACACCAACGCCTATGGATCGATGCTCTGGGTGCTGCTTGGCCTGCACACCACGCACCTCATAACCGATGTCGGCGACACCATCGTGCTGATGGTGCTGATGTTCACGCGCCACGGCTATAGCGGCCGGCGCTTCGGCGATGTCGGCGACAATGTCTTCTACTGGGATTTCGTGGTCCTGACCTGGATCCCGATCTATGTGCTCATCTATTGGGTGCCGAGGCTAGGCTGACATGCGAGCGTTGCGGTTTGGAACGTCTTGGGGTGGTCTTCTGTCAGGTCCGCTGGCCTGGGCGGTCTCGACACAGCTGAATTATGCGCTGGTGCCTTGGCAATGCAATCGCCAGGTGCCGGTCGTGCTTCCCGTGGCGCTGCTGCTCGTCTTGTTGTCGCTGCTCGGCGGGGCGCTGTCGTGGCGGGCGAAGCGGCGAGGCGGTGCCGCATTCAAGCCGGAGCGTACGCGCGGCACAGAGCGCTTCGTCGCCAACCTCGGAATGTTGTCGGCGTTGCTGTTTGCGCTTGTGATCCTCATGCAAGGCAGCGCGGCGCTGATCCTGGATGAGTGCCTGCGATGAACCTGGACGCGCTGTTCTCTACTTCCATCTGCTACGGCGCCGGCGCACCCGAGGCCGGGTGGACGCTCGCGCTGCCCATTACGCTGCCGCTTGCCGTCCTCGGACTCGCCTATGTCGTGGGCGCGAGCCGGCTTTGGCGGCGCAGCAGCCGCGGCAGGACTTTGCGGCTGCGCCAGGCTCTGCTGTTCACGGCCGGATGGGGCGTGTTGACAGCCGCATTGGTCAGCCCGATTCATGCGCTCGGCGAGCAGGTATTTGCGGCGCATATGATCGAGCATGAACTTCTGATGGCCGTGGCGGCGCCGCTGTTGGTCTCTGCCTGCCCGGCTGCGGCGTTGATGTGGGGCCTGCCCACCCGGTTCCGGCGCATTCTGGGAATTGCCGGGCACGCCAATTGGCTGAAGGCAGTCTGGGCTTACGCAACGCGGCCGATCAGCGCGACCATTATCCACGGCATAGCCATATGGATCTGGCACATTCCGGTGTTATTCGAAGCCGCGCTCGAACGCGGCGTGCTGCACTATGCACAGCACGCGAGCTTCTTCGGAACAGGGCTGCTGTTCTGGTGGGTGCTCTTGCCGCGTCCCGGCCGCCAGCATGCCTATGGGAGCGCAGTGATGCACCTCTTCATCACCTCGCTGCATACCGGTCTGCTCGGCGTTCTCCTGTTGCTCTCGCCACGGCTCTGGTACCCGGAGAACGCCGAGGGAGCGGCACTGTGGAATTTGAGTCCCCTGGAAGACCAGCAGCTTGCCGGGCTGGTCATGTGGGTTCCAGCTGGACTGATCTATGGCGGCGTAGCGCTGCTGCTGGCCGCGCTGTGGATCAAGGCGAGCGGAAGCAGGGAGGCGGCGCATGCGTACGAGCTTGTCTAAACTGCTTGCCGCCGTCAGCGCCGCGCTGGTGCTGCTCGTCGCGGCCGTGGCCGGAATGACCTGGTGGTCCGATCGGGCCGCACGCGTCCGCCACGAGGCGGAGGCGGCCACGGGCGGTGACACTGCGAGGGCCTTGCCGACCATGACGGCGAACGGCTGTTCCGGCTGCCATACGATTGCGGGCGTGCCGGGCGCGCAAGGGCAGGTCGGCCCTCGCCTGGATGCCAGTCTTGCTGACCGCGTTTTTATCGGCGGCGGGCTAGCCAACAATCCAGAGAACCTGATCCGCTGGATACGATCGGCAAGGGAAGTCAATCCGCACACGGCCATGCCATCGACACGGATCACGGAGCAGCAGGCGCGCGATATCGCGGCCTACCTCTATGCTCTGAAATGACTCGAGCGGTTCACCGTTCGACGGACAACGCCGACCCCTTTCTGGAAGAGACCTACTATCGTTGATCTAGGATTATCAAGCTAGGTTTGGCGCTGAGACGGATCGGAAATCCGTTCCCGCACGGCACGCTCGGTCTTGTCTGCTGTGGAGTTCACAATCTCGCCGAGCTGATCGGCCATCGTGCCTGCTTCCATATGTTGCCGGCCAGCTTCCTGCTTGATGGTCTCATAGGCATCGGCGGCGACCTGCTTGGCCTCATCGAGACCCCTGTCGAGCATGGTTTCGGCGGTGTCGCGAAGCTTGTCCCCATAGGCGCCTAGTTGCTCATCCTCCGTTGCCGTATGGGGCAGCATTGCACCTATAGCGGCACCGATGGCGAGACCGACGGCCGCTACGGCCAAGGGTTGGTCTTCCAACAGATATTGCGCGGAGCGGCTGGCTTTCGCCGCCATGTCACCAGTCATCGAGCTTGCATTGGCAGCGCTTCCCGTCAGACCCGCCGCAGCGGCTCTTGCGGTGCTCGATATGGTATCGCCGACGCTGGTAGCGCTCGATGAGAGCGATTCCGCGGCATCGGAGAGCGTGCCGCTGAAGCCGCCGCGCTCACCTTCATCATGCCGTCCCGGCGCTGAAGGCAACGGGTAGCCAGCCGAACCGTGGGCCGTGTTTGAGGTACCGCTGCCGAACATCAGCCAAGCCAGACCCGCGCCCACCATGGTGACCGGCAAAGGATTGTCTCGGACCTGCGTTCTGAGATTGCTGAGCATGGCAGAACTGTCCCCTCCCGAGAACAGCCCGGTGAACTCATCCAGCAATTGTCCCGGCGTCATCTTGCCTCGAATCGATTCGGCGGTCTCCATCACCCGGGCGCGAGCCGCCTCGGCCTCGCGTTCAAGTTCGGCTGCGGATTTCTCTTTCATCTCACCTGTTCCTTAATCACGCTCGCGTCGCGCTTGAGCTGTTCCTGGGTCCGGTCGGGGGTAAGTTCCGAAGGCGCCATGCTGGCCATCCCGGTCCGCAGCAGGATGACGCCGAGGACCGCCACGACCACACCGACCAGCAGAGAAGACCACCCCGCGCCAAGCCCTGCCCGCGTCAGTGCGATAACGAGTGCCTGCAGCAACACCAATAGCGCGGCGAGGAGGCAAATCGCACCGCCCAGCACTTCCGCGGCACCTGCTCCGGCTTTGGTAAGCTTTTCAGAGAGCTCGGCCCGAAACAGCCTCGCCTCGGTTTGCACCAGAGTGGTGACATTCTGGGCCAAGTCGGTGATCAGCCCGGCAAGGCTGGGATTGTCCTGGGTGTTCATCTCTCCTGCTCCGCCTTCTGCATAGTCCCGTCATCGCCGACGAGGCCAAAATCCTGCGAACGATCAGCGGACCAACCCTGTGGCTGACCGGTGTGTGATTTGAGGTCTCCCGGAGCAGCCTGAGATTCCGGCCTTGCCGGCGGAGAAGCCTTGATGAACCGCCCGAGCGCCAAACCGGCCAACACGGATCCCGCAAGCAGGACACCGGGATTTTGCCGGCCGAAGGACTGCACCTCCTCAAGGACCTGGCCGAACGGTTTTTGTTTCAAGGACGATGAAAGCCGCTCAAGCCCACCGGCAGCATCCAAAGCGAACTTCGATGCATTCCTTTCATCGTTGTTGGCCAAATGATCGCTGGCCGCGCGCAGTGCGCCGCCCAGCGCCGCCAGGCACGATCCGATGTCGCGTTGCGCCTCCTCCGCCTTGTCGGCGATGACTTCCCTGGCTTCAGATGCATAGTCGCCAGCCTTGCGGGTCACCGCATCACGCGCGTCGTGAAGCAACTCGCTGGCACGTTCCTCTTCCCTGCGAAGCCTGTCGGAAACTTCGCTTTTCGTCTTGTCGAAATCGGTGGGCTGTCCGCCCTGATCGTTCTCATGCTGCATGGGCCACCTAGTGAAAACCGAAGAAGGAGAGGACCGCGAGCACGACAACGATAAGGCCGATAAGATAGATGACACTGTTCATGTGCACGTCCTCCGTGGCTGCCCAACTTCGAGGAACCTGCGATGTTCCCTTAGGTGAAAGCATTTATGATCAGGCTGAAACGGAGAGCTCGTCAGGCACGCAACAGTCGCCAATGAGTTGCGCTGTCCCTCGTGCGGAGCGCTCGGTACGACCGGTGCGCGGGAGCCGCAAGCAGGAGACAGCCGAGTGCCGGCTGTCTCCGGTATTGCTATCTCTGCTTATTCGGCGGCCCGCCTGTCGATCATCTGCTCGCCCTGGGCGCCGGAACTTGGCCGTGGCGGCGAAAGCATGGGCTCCTCGCCCATTGGTGCACCGGCGACCAGGGAGAACTCTCCCTTGCCGTCCATCGAGGGTCCATCGCTCCAACGTCCCCGCGCTGGTTCGACACCTTCGACGAAGCAATTGATGAAGGCATAGGATACGTCCTGATGCTCCTTCTCCTGCGGGAAGGAGTTGGGGACCGGCAGAGACGCGTTCAGTCCGCCCATGTCTTCGATGGCCGCGAGCCACTGCTGTTGGTGCATGGTGTCGCGCGCAATAAGGAAGGACAGCATGTCCTTCATGCCGGGATCGTTGGTCATGTTGTACAGGCGGGTAGCCAGTACGCGGCCGCTTCCTTCCGCGGTGACGTTTGCGACCATATCCGCGGCAAGATTGCCGCTGGCATAGACATGCGAAGCATTGAAGGGAACGCCGTTGGCGTTTTCAGGCAGTGCGGCCAGGCCGGTCGACAAGATATGGCGGAAGTTCATCCCGTTGAGGACCGAGCCGCCGACCGTGTCCGACGAGATGTCCTCCTGCAGCGAAAGTGGTGCACCCTCTAGATTGAGGGCGACCGCAGTCGCCAGCATTTCGATATGGCCGAGTTCCTCGGTCGCCGTGTTTAACAACAGGTCGCGGTATTTGGCCGGTCCGCGGCATCCCCATGCCTGGAAGAAATACTGCAAGGCGACGCGGATCTCGCCTTCTACTCCACCTATGGCCTGCTGCAACGCGCGGGCAAAGACTGGATTCGGCGTTTCCACACGAACCGGGTACTGCAATTTCTTGTCGGTGTAATACATGGCTGACTCCTGGTTTGAAGTCAGCCGAACCTCAGCTCGGACGCATTGTTCCGTAGGAGGAACGTTTAATTCCGGCAGGCTTCCCGACGGAACGTCTCGAGCTACGGAAGCTCATTGCGCAATGCGAGCCGTCCAGTCGGTCTACGCCGTGGGTGCCCATTGGCACCGGGGATCATGCGACCTTGGAAAACAGGGCGACGTCGCATCTGGCCAGGCCGTAGCGCCACCGATGATCGGTCGTGGCGACCCGGCTTTGGTAAAACAACGATAGTTGGCTGCCTTCGATCATCACCGTCGAGTGGCCGTTCTCTCCCGGCTGGCCTGGCTCCAGCACCGGGCCGATCGATACGTAAGGTCCAGCAACGTCATCAGCGATAGCGAAGAACACGCGTTGCCGGTTCCCCCGAAGTCCATTCGGCAGAAAACAAGTGGCATTGAGAAGCACCCGACCGTCCGGCAACTCGACCAGCTGTGCGCCTTCTATGCCCCATTCATAGTCGGGATCCTCTCTCGTATTATGGTGAGGGACATCATTATGGTCGAGGATCTTGCCGATCCGCTTCCAGGGACCGAACCACGAGTCGGATTGGCTCCGTGCGAGGTAGATGTCGGGTTGCGGCACCCTGGTGAATTTTGGCATCGCGGAATAGACGAGGTAGCGCTTGCCGCCAATAACTGCGGGATGCGGATCGTAAATGCCGTCCTCCTCGGTGTCCGGGATGGCAAGGATCGCCGGGCTGAGAACCACCCACTGGAATCCGTCATTGGAAACCGCGTGCTCGCACCGGCCGCCAGACTTCATGAACTCGGTCTGGATGAACATATGAAAGACGCCGCTTTCGTGGATGACACCGGGAGCCGCAACACCACTCCCGTGGATAGGAAGTTCGATCGGGGGATGCTCGGTCCACGGTCCATAGAGATCGGGCGCCGTGGCATGAAGGATCCTCCACGTCTCGGTGGTCACCGTGCCACTTGAGCCGAAGACGTGCCACAGACTGCCATCGAAGACAGGGCACGGGTCTTTGAGATCATCGACGCTTTGCGGATGAAACAGCGGAAAAACATTGGTCGCAAAGTCGATCTTCATATCAGCCCCGGAATCTTGCCCTGCCAAAACCGAATCGCCAGTCATGTAGGCGAATCAACGTGATGTTCTGCACATTTTATAGCCGACAAGTTCAACGCAAATACGGCAATGCCGTTTTCCACCAGCATTCCCCAGTCGCCCCGCGCCTCAAAGCCCGCCGACACACGACAGCCGTTCCCGACTCAGCTAGCGGGTCTCGTTTTCGTCTATCGAGCGGCGACTGAAGGCGCTCCATTTCACCTTGGAACAACTCACCTCGTTGAAAGTTAGGAGACGGGAACGAAGTTTAGTTCTCTCCCGTCCGCGACTAACAAATGTTAATCGGAACATAAACGACAGACTAAAGGAAGGAAATCTTCAATGGAAGCAGCCTTGGGTGGGGCAGTCGCCAGTAACCGCGCTGGCAGGGAAAATCTACTGGTTTGCTTCTCCCATTTGCGGTGGAATTTCGTTCATCAACGCCCGCAACATATCCTCAGTCTCGCCTCCATGCAGCAGAGAGTGGTCTACTTCGAAGAGCCTGTTTTCGAAGCCCTGCCACAGCCGCTGATGCGGACGAGCGAGGCAGCGCCAAGCATTCTAATTGTGACGCCAGTGCTTCCGCTCGGCATGTCGGCCGCGAAAGCAGATGCCGTTCAGCGGAGATTTGTCCAGCAGATCATAGCTTCAATGCCGCACAGCCGGTTGATCGCTTGGTACTACACGCCGATGGCTCTGCGCTTCACCGAGCACCTCGACCCAGACATATGCATCTATGACTGCATGGACGAACTCTCCGCATTCAAGAATGCGCCGCCCGAGTTGGGGCAGATGGAAAAGGCCCTGCTGCGCCGCGCCGATCTCGTTTTCACCGGAGGCCTAAGCCTGTTCGAGACCAAGCGTCACCTGCACCACGCGATCTTCCCTTTTCCTAGCAGCATCGATGTGAAGCACTTTCACACTGCGAGACGCCCAGGAAAGGAGCCAACCGACCAGGCCGGCGTTCCTCATCCGAGGGTCGGATATTTCGGAGTTATCGACGAGCGGCTGGACGTCGAGCTCGTAGCGCAGGCGGCGGAGACTATGTCGGACGTGCATTTCGTGATGCTTGGCCCGGTCGTCAAGATCGACCCCGCAACCCTGCCCAGAGCCGAAAACCTGCATTGGTTGGGCGCGAAGGCCTACTGCGACCTGCCCCACTATCTGCGCCATTGGGATGCCGGTTGGATGCCGTTTGCACTCAACGAAGCGACCCGCTTCATCAGTCCGACCAAGACGCCAGAGTTCCTAGCGGCCGGTCTGCCGGTGATCTCGACGGCAATCGTTGACGTTGTGCGCAGCTACGGCGCTGCTGGACTGGTGGAAATCGCCGACAGTGACGATCTGGAAATCAAGCTGCGCTCCATTCTATTGCGACCTCGTGAGACGTTCCTGCCGCAAGTCGACGCCTATCTTGCGGACATGTCTTGGCAAAAGACATGGAGTGGCATGACCGCTCACATCGAGCGTGCCTATCGAGGTAAGAAGGTCATCCCTCTCCGCAGGAGTGCATAGCCATGTTCGATTGGCTGATCGTCGGCGCGGGATTTGCCGGCAGCGTGCTTGCTGAAAGGATAGCCTCCCAGCGCCACGAAAGTGTTCTCCTGGTCGACCGCCGCAGCCATGTCGGCGGCAACGCCTATGATTGCTATAATGAAGCCGGCATCCTCATCCATCGTTATGGGCCACATATTTTTCACACCAACAGCCAGTCGATCGTGGACTACCTCTCGCAGTTCACGGAATGGCGCACATACGAGCATAGGGTGCTGGCGGCCGTGGATGAGAAACTGCTTCCCATTCCGATCAATCTCGACACGGTAAATCGCCTTTACGGTCTCGACCTGAATTCCACACAGTTGGAGGAGTTCTTCGCGTCGCGGCGCGAAACCGTAGAGGACGTACGAACGGCCGAGGACGTCGTCGTCAGCACGGTGGGACGCGAACTCTATGAGAAATTCTTCCGTGGCTACACCAGGAAGCAATGGGGCGTCGATCCTAGCCAACTGAGCAAATCAGTGACGGCACGAGTGCCGACCAGAACCAACCGCGATGACCGCTATTTTAGCGACAGCTTCCAGAAGATGCCGGCCGGCGGGTACACGAGAATGTTCGAACGCATGCTCGACCATCCGAACATCAAGGTCATGTTGCAGACCGACTTCCGCGAAATTCGTGACGAGATACCATTCAACCGCCTGATCTATACCGGCCCGATCGACGAATACTTCGGCTGGCAGCTCGGGCGTCTTCCTTATCGCTCGCTCCGTTTCGAGCACGTCACCCTCGACCAAGAGCAGTTTCAGCCGGTTGCCGTCGTCAACTACCCCCAGACGGAAGATTACACCCGCATCACCGAGTACAAACATCTGACCGGCCAGCAGAACGCGCGGACCAGCCTGACCTACGAATATCCCACCGATATCGGGGACCCGTACTATCCGGTGCCGCGGGCCGAAAACGAAGAGCTCTACAAGCGTTACGAAGCGCTCGGCGCAACCTGTCCCGACGTGTGGTTTGTCGGCCGCCTGGCAACCTACCGCTACTACAACATGGATCAGGTGGTCGGGCAGGCCCTGGCAACCTTCGCCCGCATCCAAAAGAGCGTCCCGGAATGGGCGAGCGCGGGGAAGGCGTCGTTGGCCGAAGGGGCGCTGTAGCTCCCCACCTAGACGTACTTGGGAGCATCGGACGTGGCAACGCGGCGCCAACAGGCGCTCGCAACAGTCCTCGTGCCGCTGATGTATTTAACGCGTCAGGTTCGCCGCGAACAAAGTTTGCTGGCGGGCCAATTCATCCGCGATGGGCGTGCGGACGTGTCGGCTGCCGTTCGCCTGGGTGACCGAAAACAATCCCACTTCCGCATGCCGCGAATTGTCCCAGCCCGGATAGGCGGTTATCGGGTATAGGCAAATACCTTCGATCGGCGCTTCGAGACCCATTGCGGCACGCACCTCGTCGCAGACATAATGGAGCCAAGCCGCCCCGCCCGATCCTTCGGAGCCGGTCTCGGCGATGAACATCGGCTTGCCGTATCGACGCGCGACCTCAATCAGCATCTCCGATAGGTCGCGATACTCGTGATGCCCCATCGGAATCGTCGGCCCGTTTAGGTACCACTGATTGTGTGGGTAGAAATTCAGGCCAACGACATCGACAACATCTTCGCTGCCCCCCAACTCAGGTTCTGCCCGGCCCAGCAGCATGTCGTAAGCTTCGAACTGTCCGAGACGGGCATTTTCGGCCCGGCGCCGTTCGGTCCGCGTTCGGTCGCGAGGAGCAATGTGGATAAGCGGCTCGGCCCAGACAAATCTGCAAGCGGGATCGACCTCCCGCATCGCGCGAACGCCAGCTATTGCAGCTTTCACGAGGTGCCGCTTGAACCATCCCCGCTTCTTCGGACCGACGCGCGGGAAATACCCGACCTCAACAGCCCAGGCGAAAAACGAAATTTCGTTGATTGGGCACAACAGAGGCGCTGTACCGGCGATTGAACGATGAACCCTCACAGCTTCCGCGGCGAACGAGGCATAGGCATCGATGAAATGCATCGATCCCTGATCAACGTGGTCTGGAGATCCGTAGTGGAAAATGTCCCAGATGACCTGGACACCTGCCGATTGCGCTGCTTCGACCATCGGCGTCCAGCTTGACCAGTCATAGGTCCCAGGAGCGGTTTCGATGAGGTGCCAGCGCAAACCGTCGCGGATGGTACGAAGACCGAGTTCGGCGCAACCGCGGTAGTCGCCCAGGGCATGCAAATAATGCGACGTCGCGCGGATAAGATCGAGGCGAACGCCGTCCTTGCGCCGGTGCGACGAGCACTCAAAGCCAGCCATGAAAAAACTGGCGAACGCCGACGTGCCCGCAATCGAAGTCAAGCCATCGCTATCGCTTTGTGCTGCTTCGCTCATGCGGCAACCCCTTCTCATTTGCCATGCTGCACCATCGTCCAGTGTATTACTGAGGGCCAAACCCGGATGGTCGAGCCTTTGTTCCCCGATCGAGCCCACCGAGCCGGTGGAGCAGACAGGAGCCAGGGAACAAGGTGCGCCGAGGCAAGTTCGGGACCGAGCCGTCATCGATTGTCCGGCGGTTACAACGGAGGCAGGGAACAGCATGACCGTTCAGATTCGACTTTCCGACATCGACCATGCCAGGCGCGAGGATCGTGGCGACGGCGTCTGGAGCATCGCGCCGGATTTGGCCTATTTGCGGCTGACAATCGTGAATGTCGTGTTCTTCGGCGCTCCCGGCAGCGGAGATCGAAACTGGGTCCTGATCGATACGGGTTTGCCGACGTCGCAAAGCAGCATCCTGGCGGTCGCGGAAAAGCGCTTTGGAGCCGGCGCGCGGCCCGCCGCGATCATCTTGACCCATGGCCATTTCGACCATGTGGGAGCGGTTGTGGATCTGGCCGGCACATGGGATGCGCCCGTTTTCGCGCACCCGCTCGAGCGTCCCTATTTGGACGGAACCGAGTCCTATCCACCGCCTGATCCTTGGGTGGGGGGCGGCCTGATGGCGCTGCTTTCGCCACTCTTTCCTCGTGGCCCAATCGATCTCGGAGATCGCCTGCAACTCTTGCCGGCCGACGGATCGGTCCCCGGCATGCCCGGATGGCGCTGGCTGCACACGCCCGGGCATGCGCCGGGGCATGTCTCTCTCTGGCGCGAAGAAGACCGCTCGCTGATCGCTGGGGACGCCTTCATCACCACGGGTCAGGAGTCGGTCTATGAAGTCGCCGTTCAGGACTTGGAGATGCATGGTCCACCGCGCTACTTCACACCGGATTGGGATGCGGCGGAAAAATCCGTGAAACAACTGGCTGCGCTGAAGCCGCAGATGGTGATCAGCGGACACGGAGCGCCAGTTGCGGGAGTTGGCATGCGCCAAGCCCTCGACAGACTGGCTGAGCGGTTCACGGCATTCGCCGTGCCGCCGCGGATGAAGTTCGTGCGTGAGCCAGCCACTGTTTCAGATGGCGGAGCTTAGCGGAGCGTCAGGAGCTGTATTGCCGCTCCAAGTTGCTTGCAGATTGTCTCGGCTGAACAACCTCGTAGCGCCAGTTGGGGCATATGTTCCGTTGCGGACGTCAAAGCCTTGCCGAATTGGCGCCGATGGTTATCTCAGCGACAATTTCGAACACAGTCCATGTCATAGGTTAATGCGTAGCTCCGCAGGCTCCCCTATGGGCGGCATAACTGCGGGCTCGATTGTGCGGCGGTCCAATCACCCGCCGAACCGCGCCCGTTCTCCGCCGCCGCTCTGTAATGTCACGGAACTTTCAGCGCGATTGCAAGTTCGATAAATAACATAAGCTAGGTAGCCAATTTGTCTCCCACCTCATCCTCGGATGTACTTATCCGCAAACTCCTGAGCATCTCGGATGTTCGACAGACCGACATCGACGTTTTGAAGAGCATCCCGATCCAGGAGAAGGATTTTTTGCCCAACTACGACCTGGTGCGTGAGGGGGACCGTCCTGTCAGTTCGTTTGTCGTTTTGGATGGCCTGCTCGGTTCCACCAAACTTACCGGCGACGGCAAACGGCAGATTACATCCTTCTTTGTGGCTGGGGATATTCCGGATCTGCACGGACTGCATCTGTCGATCATGGATTGCAATTTTACGACCCTCACAGCAGCTAGACTGGGCTTCATACGACATGACGCTCTTCGCGCCGTTTGCGAACAGCATCCTCGAATCGCGACGGCTTTTTGGCGGTCGACCCTGATCGATGCAGCTATTTACAGGGAATGGGTCACTAATGTGGGAAGACGCGAGGCATACACGCGCATGGCGCACATATTGTGCGAATTGATTTTTCGCTTGCGCTCGGTTGGACGCATCCAGGATCACGTCGCGGATCTTCCCATTACCCAGGCAGCCCTTGGCGATGCATTGGGCTTGTCCACAGTCCACGTCAACCGAATGCTTCAGGAACTTCGACGTAGAGGCCTCATCGCCACCACAGGATCAAGAGTGCATGTTCTGGATTGGCTTGGCCTCACTCATGCAGGTGATTTCGACACGACCTACCTGCACCAAAGGAACCCTGCAGTTTAGTGGTGACGGAAGCTCTCGCATGGCACGATTTTTCTTTGATAGTGGCGATCACGATCTGGTCTTCGAGGACCAAATCGGCATCGAATGTGCCGGTTTGGAGGAGGTGCGCCGCGTGGGCTTCGAGGGTCTTATCGACCTTACGAGAGATGCACTCACTGAGGTGGACGGGCAGCAAGTGTTTGTTGAAGTGCGGAACGAAAACGGCGACAGGATTCTGAGGCTGAGCATCTCGCTTCAGATCAAGTTGATGAGGTGACGTGCGCACCGGACTTGCTGCGTCAGAAGGCTGCCGAGCGACGGCACATAAACCCGAACGCCGCGTGATCGGACAGTCGCACGAAGATGTCGCCGCATTTGCGACCTACAGGCAAGCTTCGGTTCCCCGCAGGGAAGAAATCGGCAAGGCACAGCAGAAGGCCATGACCCGTCCCATACTTGGCCCAACCCGACTGATTTTAATCGGTGTCGCGTATTTTTTGATGAAGTTCTGGAACGCGCACTTTCGGCGCTCGTTCATGTTGTCTCAGCAGTGGGTGTCGAAGTGCAACGAAAAGCGAACGAAGCAAGCCGGGTAGCGAAAGGCCAGGAACTTGAGGTCGAACATCTGGTCGAGCTCACGGACATTGACCCCAAGCAGGCCCGAACGCTGCTTCGCAAGCACGGCGCCGATTGGCCGAAGCTCAAAGACGAGGCGGAAGCTCTGAAGAAGGAAGACTAATCGTCACCTTCCCAGCGGTTGGCGAGAAAGCTGTTCTAGCTCATCCTCGTCCGTGATCCCCGCCTGGTAGTAGGCCAGAATACGTGATGCGCGGCGTTCCCTCTCGGTTGCGGTTTCGTTTTTGATTTTGCTGCGTGCGAATACGCGACTGAGTAGGGCAAGTTCTGATGGCGTGAAGGCGTCTCTATGCATCGCATCTCAACTCCGCGCGCCGCCCGTCTCGAGAGGGGCCGAGGCGGGCTGAAGCTGTGGTTGCAACCTCTGATGCCGGCCAGCAAGAGATCGCAGAACAGGTCGTCCGGCGCGCGCTAACGCTGGACGAGAAAGAATGTTCCACGTGTTCTCGGGAGCAAACAAAATGGCGTCCGCTCGAACCAGCAACGGCCTTTTATCGGTCTACGGCGTGATCTGCCTCAACTACATCCGGAAAGCCTCTTCTTAGATGGAAAGCCCGCCCCGGACAAAGCCGAGACGGGCCGAAGCTGCTTCGGCAGCCTCAAGGCCCAGACAATGAGGGAGGATTGTAGGCCTGCAGCCAAACTTCGTGCCGCAGTGAATGTTCCGGGGCTGTAACTGTTGGCGGGATCATCTGCTGCGATTGCAGGGCGCGGCAACTTCTTGTCGGCCGGGGTCGAGACGTTCCGACGCGCCGTCAAGCGGCCGACATCCCGATCAGCCGCGTGGTGTCATGTTCATTGAGAAGGCTGATCTGCAAATCCAGTCCGCTCAGCACTCTCCAACTCTCTATGGGCATGCGACGCGGCAATGGCAGCCTGTCCAAAAGCGACAGCTATCTGGTTCAACGCTTTGACAACGTCACCGATGGCGTACATGCCGTGGATGGAAGTCTGCTGATGCTCGTCGACTGTGACATAGCCGTCTTCACAACATCTTGCGCCAATGGCCTCGGCGAGTTGAGAACGAACCTTGCATCCCAGTGCCAGATAAATGGCATCGAAGCGGTATGACGTCCCATCTTTCAAAATCGCCTCGCAGCCATCTGCTGCCGGACAGAGCGTGTCGAGAGCGTCACCGATGACTATGCCTCTTGCCCTCGCCGCGCGACGAGTGCTGAGCGAAAAGTCGGATGCGTCGCTCCCAAGCATCGTTATGAGCGGTGTAAACCGACTGAGGAAAATGGCCTCTTTCAAGGCTCTCACGTCGTGCCCGACGACCGCAATCTTCTGGTCGATCGCCTCATACCCGTCGCATACCGGGCAGAGTCGAATGACACCTGCGGCAATTGCCTCGCGTAGACGCGGAATGACGGGTGTCGTGTCGGTGATCCCTGTCGCCAAAAACACCTTGCGTGTCCGGATTGCGCCAATCGATGTCTCAATGACGAACCCCCCATGGGCAGAGGCGAGGGAATAGACCTGCCCTCCAACCAGAGTGGCTCCATACAAGGTGGCGTGACGTCGAAGGCGATCCAGAATATCGGCTCCACTTATCCCTTCGGGAAAGCCAGGACAGTTATGGCTCGTTGGAATCAAAGCGGCACGAGGATCGCCGGCATCGATCACCAGCACGCGATGGCGAAAACGGGCAAGATATTGAGCGGCGGTCAGTCCTGCCGGCCCGCCTCCGACGATCAGGACATCTTCGGTCTCGGCGGCCGGTCGACTGACGTGGCTATCGTGCATGGTTCGGCGCATCACCGGCGAACGATTTGGTTCGTACGATGTTCCAAGGGCGGTCTTCGGGACATCCGGCTCGATGGCGACAGCGTAGACACCGGGCTTCAACCCGACCGCAAGACGCCAGGCTCCTCTGTTTCCTTGAACTCTTCCGTATCCTTGGGCGCGGCGACCAGATCCTGGAATCCGAGAGTGGCGACGAGATAGCCTGCCTCATCGTAAACCTTCGTCACCCAACTGGTCGGGTCCACGCCATCGACAATTCCGTCGAGCATGGCCTCTTTGGCAGCGCGCTTTGCCTCCCTGACAGCCTCATCTCGATCAGCCATATCGGCGAAGATCGCAGGCTGCGACATGCCTTCGATAAACTCGAAGCGAAATTTCGGCATCGGTTGCTCCAGTCGGTGTGCCAGCGGGTCGGCCATTCTGGCAGGTTTGACGGTCAACGCGGTGGTGCCGAAAAGGATGCAGCGGGTGGTGTTCGCATGACCATCCAACGTCAGGCAGCGTTGCTGCGCCCCATCTCCCAATCGTCCCGCCAACGTGCGCGCACGGCAATCATCAGCGTGGCCGCTTCCGTCATTCCTGTTTGGAACAGCCTGATCAGCTCTCTTGCGACGGCATAGGCCGCCGCCGTGTCAGGCAAAATGGCAAATTCCTGGCACAGCGCGTCAAATGCCGCGCGAAGGATGTTCAGGTCACTGGGGTAGAGAGCTTCTGTGTTCATGCGGATGGGTCGGTTAAGCATCAGGCTCCTCCAAACGGGCGAGAGTGCGATAGTGCTCCAAGCAGCGAAACCCGTTACACAGCCGCTGACCACGGCTTTATGCGGCACAGCCCACCAGCTGTCATTAAACTATGATGCACTCGGCCGTTGTTCATGCGTGAAGATCGCCCCACCGCCCATTCATCGCTTAACCTTCGCGCAAGGGTGTAGACGGCGAAGCCCTATACTCCAGCGACTATAACTCTTCGCGGCGCGATTGATGGGGCACAACGTGCAGCAGAATTTACCAAGCGGGTGCCGAAGCGGCTGAATCCAAATCGCCTCGTCGCCGATATGAGCGTTTGCTGAACCGAACGCTTGGCGAGACTATCCAAATCAAGACCGTTCTCGATGCCGGATGGCATGTGGGAGGGCCGACGCAGGACACCTGGAAAGCGCGCGCTGCTCAACTGTACCTTTTGTTGATTCATGGCGGGGGGATATAATGCCCCGCGGAACCAGGGGCACTGCCGCGAGTTCTTTGGAATGGCAAATCATCCGGTCACGAGCGCCCTTACCTCAATCGGCACATTGACTTCCCGTCCCGCAGCGTTCCTGGTGTTGCTGGCCTATGCAATCCTTTGGATGATTTTCGAGCGACAGAGCTTGGATTGGCATGGAGCCGCTACATTGTTTACTTGGGCGATGACGCTGTTCATCCAGCGCGCGGAGCACCGCGACACTCAAGCGATCCACGCCAAGCTTGACGAGATTCTGCGGTCAGATCACGCGGCTTCAAACATCACGCGGATCGACGATGAAGAGCCCGAGGAGATCGAGAAACATCGCCATCGCCAGCAGCGGGGCGATTGACGTGCAGCCTTTCGGTTCCGTTGCGTCAGGCGCCCGCAAGAAGACCTCCGGCATTGAGTTCTGGCGAAAGGTGCTCATTTATCTGGCCATTGCCGCTATCGCCAGCCTGCTCACGGTGTTGATCATAAATCTCACTCCAGAGTCGCGCGTTCTACGATCAATCGTTCCCCATCGGTTCGACGCTACGGATCCCCAATTTTCCAAGACGATGAGCAGCTATTCGCAAGGGCAGATGTTCGGTTCCAATGCGGTCCAAACTCTCATCAACGGGGACGAAATATTTCCGTCAATGCTGCAAGCAATCGGGGCGGCTCGATCCAGCGTCGACATCGAGACATATATTTATTGGTCGGGAGCCATCGGCTACGAGTTCGCAATCGCATTGGCGGCCAAGGCCAGCGAAGGCGTCGAAGTCCGCGTGAACGTCGACGGGGTTGGCAGCCTTCCCTTCGACGAGGACTTGATCCACATCATGACCACGGCCGGTGTGAGGTTCGAACGCTATCGGCCGCTACGCTGGTATACGTTGGACCGTGTAAACAACCGAACTCATCGCAAGCTGCTGATCGTCGATGGCCGGGTCGCTTTCACTGGCGGGGTCGGCATTGCCGATAATTGGCGCGGGAACGCACGCAACTCAAATGAATGGCGCGACACGCACTACCGGATCGAAGGACCCGCCGTGGCCGCATTCCAGGCGGCGTTCGCCGAAAACTGGCTGGAGACGACCGGTGAGACATTGCAGGGCGGGAAGTTCTACCCTGCAGTTGCGCCCGCTGGTGGGCTCGATGCCCAACTAATACTTTCTTCGCAGCCAAACGGCTCGGAGAACATGGAGTTGATGATGTTGGCGGCAATAGCCGCGGCCAAGGACCATCTGCGCATCGGCATGGCCTACTTCGTGCCGGACGACATAGCCCTGCAGCAGATTCTTGATGCAAGGAGGCGAGGCGTCTCGGTCGATGTCATCGTTCCCAATTGGCTGACGGACGTGCCTATAGTGCGAAAGGGTTCACGTTACTTCTGGGGCGAATTGCTCAAGGCCGGTGTGCGCATCTTTGAGTTTCAACCCACAATGTACCATCCGAAGCTTTTGATCGTCGACGATGTCTGGGTGAGCTTTGGCTCGGCTAATTTGGATGAGCGTTCCTTGCGCCTCAACGATGAGGCCACTCTGAATGTCTACGGCATGGAATTCGCGCGGACGCAAATAGACGTTTTCAACGAGGACCTGAAACGATCAAGGCAGGTCAGTGTGGAAGAATGGCAAGCTCGTCCGCTAAGCGAAAAGGTCACCGACTACTTTGCGAGCAGGTTTCGCTCCCAGCTTTAATAATAGCGAGGGTGCGGAGATGCAAAGTACCCGCGATTGCTCGCCATTGGTATTGATAGACGCTCTCGGTCGAAGTTAAACGCCGTGCCGTGGTTCTGCACGGATGTGGAGATCCTAAAATACTTCAATCACCTTACGGCTTCTCTTTTTGAGAGCCTGTATGGATTTGCGATGAATTTGCGGTTGCGCCGGCGACGTCTCCACCAGATGCTGTGCAAGCCTTGCTTGTCTCAGCCGCACCGTCTTCTCGGCCCGTTCCGCTCGTTCAGCGTCCAGCATCTCTTGGCTGATACGCTTGGCGCGGTCGTATCTTTCCTTGTCGTGATTGCGAGTCACGGACACCTCCTAGCCAGCAACAAAAATCCTGCGAACCTTTTTGGTGACACGTGGCTTGCGTTCGATGGGACCGCGCGTGACGGCTTGTGCCAGGCGCGCTTCCTTCAATCGCGCCGTCTTGGCGGCGCGCTCAGCACGTTCCTTGTCGACAATGAGTGCTGCAGCCGATGTGGTCTTCTCGTTGCGACCGTCATCATTGGTCCGCGGCATCTCAGCGCCTCGCCTTAATTCTTGCCGCCCGCGGAGCCATTTTGTACCTGGGTCGTGCTCTAACCTGGTCTATCGTCCTCTTGGCGGAGCTTTTGCCTGCATGAGCCGGCTTCTTGCGCAGGTGGTTGTCGTTGTCCGCTTGTGGGATGGCCATCTCGGTTCTCCTATGCGGGCCCAACTTCGAAATGGCGGAAGTGTTCCCAGCCAACTCGCAAGTTGCTGGGCTATTTCGGATGCAGCGGCGGATCCCAAGGCATGCGATCCGGGCTTGGCGTCGTTTGCCAACTCGCGTCCAGCGATTGATAACGGCCCACCTTGCAGGTGCGCGAATGAGCAGCGGGACGGCTCGAGGCAGGTTCAAGCTGATTTGACTTGGAACACGTTGTCGGTCTTTAGGTTGTCCAAACGGTGTGAGGCCGCAGGTGTCGACGATGAACTTTCCTCGCGACGCGATGGTTCAGACTTTGCTGCAGCAAGGGATCCCACGGAAACGCATAAGCTCGGCATTGCAGGGAATTGGGCGCTTGAGTCGTTGAACCACTACCGGGTGCGTCTGCAGTCAACCTTACAGGCAGCCGCAGTTCCAGACGAGGAGCACGGTTCCAAGCGCATACGGGACAAGAAGCAAACCTATCGACACCCAGAAAGCCGGCTCTGCCAAGGTGGCCATGTCCTTGCGAAACTGCTCCATAGGGCTACCCCGGCAACTTCGACAAACGAATAGAGCTAATCTGGTAAGACCTATGGCCCGCTTTTGGCATCTTCGACCTCCAGCGCATCCATGACGGCTGCCACATCGCTGGCTTCTCCGTCGATGCCACCATGCACCCCAGTTCCGGCATTCTTTAGCGCTTGCTGGATCGCATCTTCAATGTTTCCGAGCTCCTCCTCACGCACCTCGCGACCATAACCGGCTGCTTCGGCATCCTGCCCGAATTGCTGGGCCAGCACGGCGAAGCTGACTTCCTCTTCGCCAGCGAGAGTGCCGACATTCTCCTGCAGCCAGTTTTCAAAAAATTCTTTGGTCGCGTTCATCTGATAACTCCTCCGCCGGGTTAAGCGCGGCGGCGATCCGAAGTTCCGCCATGCCGTCACTTTCCCAATCAGCAAGGGCTACGCTCAGGATAGGCTTGGCTGATCATCTTACGAACAGACGCTCGTGCGCTGACATTCATGGAAGACAGCCTGAACTTTCAGGGGTTCACATGGACCGGGCGCTTCATTTGGTCTTTTGCGCATCCGGCGCAAACAGGGCCTGCCCCGCCAGCTTCGCGTGCAATGCGCGGGCTAGGTCAAGATGTTCCAGCACCGTCGGCAGCTTTTCGGAGGCGAAGCGCTGAAGCGCTGCATCCTCGCCCGAGCCTATCTCCCAAGCCAGGAGTTGCGCCGTCTTTTGGTGATCGACGATCTGCGCTCCCAGGTAAGCCAGCTCAAACGCGGTGCCGTCGAGTTTTTCGAGATCGGAACGGATTTTTTTGTGATCTGGGTCGAGCCCTTCGGGAAGTGGAATTTTGCTTTTATCTGCCACGGATTTCAGCTGCTCATTGGCCTTGTCGTGATCATCGACCATCCGATTTGCAAATTCCCGAACGTCATCGTGACTTGTCTTTCCAGCCGCGAGCCGACCTAGCTCTATCTCGGACCTGCCGCCTACCGTAATCAGCTGGGCGAAAAGCCGATCCTGATAATTCGTCTGATGCGGTGCTGGAACTCCAGGCTTCTCCATACTCGTATCGGGAGCAAGGCCGGCTGGATTGCCGATTTGCGCCAGCGCACAGCAGGGCGACAATGCCAGGGCTACTGTCATTACGGCAGCACGCATGATGTCCTCCATTCAGTACCGAATTAACTTCGGCCGCGGTTTCCCCGGTGTTCTAGAGCGTGAGCAGATAGGCCACCAATGCATCCTTTTCCGATTGGTCGAGCTTCGTTCCGAGCACCAGGTTGAAGAACTCTACGGTATCGCCCAGCGTCATTAGGCGGCCGTCATGAAGATAGGGCGGAGAATCCTTGATCCCGCGCAACGTGAAGGTCTTGATCGGTCCATCCGGTATGGCAACCTGATCGTTGAACGTCTGGCCAACTTTGTAGAATCGCTCAAGCTTTAGATCGTGCATGTTGTTGTCCATGAAGGACAGACTTGGAACATGACATTCGCCGCAGCGGCCCTTTCCCATGAACACCTGCTCGCCCTTGATCTCCAGCGCATTGGCGGCAGCCGGGTCAAGTCGTCCGAACGGATCGAGCTTCGGTGCCGGCGGAAAATCGACGATGTTCTGCATCTGCGCCATCATCGCAACCTGGTTGGGCCGATCCGGCAGATTCACGCCCTTGCGGGTGGCGCTCACGTGATCGCCGTTGAAATAGGCGGTGCGCTGTTCGAACTCCGTAAAGTCCTCCACGGAACGCAGCGAGCGTTTGGACCCGTGGATCTGCTGGTTGAACAAGCCGCGCAGACTGGTCGTGTCGAGCCGGAAGCGCTCGGCTTGCGGCCGCACGTCCGGGGTGAGGTGAAACGCCGCGTTGGTGTGGAAATTGGAATGGCAATCGAGGCACGCCACACCCGTGCTTTGCATCGCTACCTTCCTGTCCTCGGTCTGATTGAATTCCTCCTGCGGAAATGGCGTCAGCAGCAGACGAAGCCCTTCCATCTGCACGGGCGTGATGATGCCGTTCATGTATTCATAGAAGTTGCGTATCGTCAGCAGATCACCTCGCGACACATCGCCAAGCTCCGGGTGCGTGGTGAGAAATATTGGAGGTGGAAATTCCGGCGTAAGATAATCCGGCAGGTCGAAATCGACATCGAAGCGACGCAGATCCCGTCCTTCATCAGCGCCGATCTCTCTTATCTGACTTTCAGGAAAGACCTGACCTCCAGTGGCCTGCTTGACGTGCGGCAACGGCAGGAAACCTTGCGGCAACAGACCACGATCACGAATTTCCTGAGGAGTTTTCGCTGCCAGGCTGCTCCAGGTTTCGCCTGCCGGCAGTTTCACTCGCGAGCCTTCTTGCACAGCTTTGCGCCCGCCCGACATCATGACGCCCCGCATCGGCCGGTCAGCCAGATCGTAACGTCTCTCAAGCAGGCCGCGTTGCCGTTGTGTCACTGCCGGTTTTTGCGCTTCGTCAGTCTCCTTGACCGCGGAAAAAGGCAAGCTTGGCAATGGACGATATGTCAAATCCGGCGGCAGCGGGTCCGAAGCAACATTGAGCGCGAATGTCGCAGCCCCAAGCAGGACTGGCAAACCAAGATTGAAGATACGCGACATATCTCCTCCCCACAGCGTTGAATTTGACCCCAACCAGTGCGCGCCAGCTTTGTTCCCGAGCTTTGGAAAAAGCCGATCAGCCGCCGACTGGACAACGCAACGCATGATCGTCCCACGCTCGGCTTCTCGGTGATCACCGGTGTCGCTGTTTTGGAGATGCGTCGATCTGCGTGCCTGAACGCGGACCACGATTGTGTGCTCGAACTATTGCCCGCGATCTCGCCATTTTCTGGCTGATGACTGCACGCCCGCCGATCGACTGGTGCCCTGTAACCCTGCGAAGCTATTCTATCCCGACAGTTCGGATTGAATAACCTCATCGGTTGGCGACCCGTCAGACGTGACTGCGCTTTTGACCTGGTCCATCCCGAACTGAGCGACCTGAACCATCATAGCCTTGGCCTTTGCGATGAGTTCGTCGTCGGGAAGACTATGCCCGGCCTGCAGGGTGACTGTAATACACTCGCCTCCCTCCCCGCGGAATTCCACGACCGGTGCCTGGTCTCGGCTGACGACAATTTCCGTCATCTGCATAAGAACCTCCTCCTCGCTTCGACTGTAGCGGCCAGCCGAAACTAAACGCACGGCCGTCTAATCCTTGACATAAGCCCCAGGCTGACGACCGCCTCTGGGCGCCTTGGCGTCTTTCGAACGCTCGGCGATCGCAGGACCTGCTCCAGAGGTTTTCTCTGCGGCCGGTGAAGGTGTCGCCTGCTTTGGCGGGGTCCTGCCGCCCGATTTTTCGGGGCGGGGTGATATGCCAACTGAAGAATTGTCTGAAGAAGTCATGGCCCGTTTCCTTGGCTGCGAAATTCCATTACAAACCTCCGAAACGCCGTGACGTTCCATCGTGAAATAGATCTCCCGTGACGTTCCATCGTGAAAAAAAGATCTCCGCTGGTGAACCTGGGGCCACGCTGAGGCGCATCAGCAACGAGCTGTTTTCGCAAGATAAACGGTAAATGCAGACAGTTCGGGCAATACACAGCTTAGCCTGACACATGGCAGGGTGCAGCAGAATACGAGCCAACACGAAACTCGTAGAGATACCCATCGCCGAACGCGGTGACGGCAGCAGCTTCGGTCATTCTGCAGAATGCGTTTCAGCGCCGCGGCAATGCCCATCGCCCGAGGTCCAGGAGGCTGAATCCAGCGCCGACCAGCAAAAGGCTCGCGATACAGGCCGAGGCCGCAGCTCAACCGATGAGGAACAATATCTCCCTTTGAAAGTTCTGGCCGACCCGTGAAGGAGAATGAAAAATGTCAGAATCGCGCGAATGGCTTGTCCAATGGCTTAGGGATGCTCACGCTATGGAGGAGCAGGCCGAGACCATGTTGAATGGGCAGCTGAACCGAATTCAGAACTATCCTGAGCTCAGCGACCGGATTCGCCAGCACGTTCAGGAGACCAGACAGCAGGCTGCTCGGCTGGAAACTTGTCTCGACCGCATCGGACAAGGATCTTCCACATTGAAGGATGCCGGCGGCAAGCTGACGGCAATGGCGCAGTCGCTCAGTGGGGTCTTCGCCGGTGACGAAGTGATGAAAGGATCGCTTGCAAGCTACACGTTCGAGCACATGGAAATCGCCTCCTACACGATCCTTATCGCCGCTGCCAAATCGCTAGGTGAAGCAGAGGTCGCCCAGGTCTGCGAAGAGAACCTGCGTGAGGAAGTCGCGATGGCGGACTGGCTGAAAAGCCATATTCCAGCGACAACCGAACAGTTCCTCGCGCGGACCGACTCGGAGAGTGAGAACGCCAAGCGTTGATCGGTCGGTAGAGTCATTTGCCGGCTAAGAGATCGCGCGTTGCGCCGAGTTCGGCGCAACGCGCATTGAGGTTGAGGCGTTACCGGTGTGAAAGGCACTTCGAAGTAAAGGCAGTTTTCGTTAGTTTCTCCGTGCCGCGATTCAGCATCCCGACATGCAGGTCGAGCCAAGGACATCTCCATCTAACTCAAGAGCCAGGCGAAGCACGTCATGTGCGGCAAGATGTTGAGGGCCGGAATTGAACATTGAAATTCCGGACGGAGCTCTCTGCTATGCGGCCGTTTCTTGAGAGCTCGCCGAACTGCCGTTTACCCCGATAGTTCCTATTGCTCGCTGTTTTGCGACAGTTCCCCATCCCCAACCATCTCCGCCAGCCGGCTGAGGAAGTCCATCAAAGCAGCTTGCGGCTCGTCGATTTCGCCTACGACGACCGAAATGCCCCAACGCCCAAGAACGGCCTCCTCCACAGAGTTTCGGCTGGTCATGAGGATGAACGAGGGCGGGCGATCTTTCTCATAGCCGGACCGATGCCACGTCTGCCAGAGACGGTGCAACAGCAACCGAATATTTGGGTCGGAAAGGCTACGCCAATGAAGAGGATCGTGCTGCCGAGTGCATCCGAGCGAAAACGCACGTCCAGCGGAGAATTGAAGGACAGGCGATCGAGGTAGTCCGTTTCGGTCAGGACGAGGGACGAATCCTCGTCGAAATCACCATGGAACTTGACGATGTGGGTAACGCCTTGGCGGCCTGCGCTACATCGCGTGCATTGGCCACTTTCACGTAGTCCCGGCCGTATATCTCATAAGCCGGTTCTAGGTTCCGGTCATAATTAGTTGTGTAGATGACAGGGAAGTCGAGCCTCACGATGAGACGATGCAACTCGGATTTCTCGATCCGGTCCTTGGGGACGGACCAGTTTCTCCATCCAACTGCGAAGTGGCCCGATGCTGCCATGCTTGATCCGATAGTACTCGGCCAGGGTTTGAAAACGATCGCGTCGCGTGGAAAATTCGTCGTCGACGCCGAGCTCCTTTGCCATTCGCACTATCAGCTTCTCCCAGGAGGGTAGTCCAACACTGATCGACACCCCTGCCCCAACAAACGGAATTGCGCTGCGATGGCGAATTGCGTTGGCGAGAATCTACAGGGTCATCGTTCATCAAGTCTTTCGAGGCCAGCCGCGCAGGTCGACCCTCCTCCCTCACATCTGGTCGTTGTTAGGCTGCTTGGTGATCCCCACCTGCCTGGCCAGCTCGGAAAACGGTGGCACACTCGCTTCGAACTGCTTGGTGTTAGCCAGCCGCAAAAGACGCAAAGGGAAACACACTGCGTCGCGGTTAGCAGGCGACATATCCTCGAAGAGGCGCTCATCGACCGTGAACGAGGCTTCCGCGTTTTTCAACGCCGTGTCGATATCATCGACAGAGAGAAGGCCTCTGCGGACCAAGGCGTTATTGACGGCCGCGACCGCCATAAGCAAACCTTCCAATTGCAGGTTGGCGACGTTCATGGGCCATGTCCTTCATATCGTTGGAAGCCCGTCGATAGATAATCCTGCTCCGGAGGCCTTGTGCCGTGCCGGTGATGGGGTTGTCGCTTGCCAGAGCGTTTCGGCTGCGCGGCGGCGCCGGGATTGGCATCTGGTGGCGCCATGGCTTGGATCTCCGCTGGGCTGCTGGACAACTCTCCACATGCCTCGAGGTTCCGGATCGCCATGGCAAGCTTGCAAGGTAGAGGCAAGGCTTCGGCGGGAGCCACCCAGCGTGTCTGCCGGCGAGCCATGCGCGGGAAAACTCGCGGATGGAACCGGAATACCACATCCGAACTCAGGGCTGTTGAGTACCGTTCACCGTAGCCACGCGCAGGCCGAGCCGCCTTCGGCAAAAGATGCCGGCCGCGTGCCGCTCGTAGCCAAAAGCAACCGTTGCAAGGCGTTCGGCAACTTTAAAGCTCCGACTGTGCCTCCGGGATGGGCCATATAGAAACGACCAAGCTGATGCCTGCTAAGGTCTCGGGATCTCGTTTTATCGACGACATCAGGCTGCCGCGCTCGGCAGGTCAGCAGATCCGATGGATGGGAACAACCCGGCACGGTGATGGTTCGGTGGCATCAAAGGTGATAGAGAACGATGGGTAAAAAGCCCAAACAGCACACAGAAGCCACGGCGGATCGTGAAAAGGCGATCGAAGCGCTCTACTTTGCGCGCAAGTGCGGCCTCACCAAGGAAGAGGCACTCAAGATGTTCAGGGAAGCCCAAATCAGGATCGATGATGGACCCAAAAGGCGCTCCGGCAAGCGAACTTAGAAGCGTTCGTCGAGCGCTCGTCTCAGCCAGCGGCGGCGCATGATCTTCTTCACCTCCGACACGCATTTCAACGATCCCCGCATTCTGCGGCTCGACCCCCGCCCCTTCAGTTCATTGGCGGCGCATGACCAGGCACTGACTGAACTTTGGAACGAGACTGTTGCTCCAAGCGACGAGGTTTGGCACCTCGGCGACTTTGCCAAAGGATCGGCGGAGACAGTGTCTTCGCTGCTGTCCTGCCTCCATGGCACCAAGCACCTGATCATCGGCAACAACGACGGCGTGGTAACGCTCCGCGCTTCGGCTTGGGCTAGCGTGCAACACTACAAGGAGCTGACGGTCGAGGGCCGTTTCTTGGTTCTTTGCCACTACCCGTTCCGCACCTGGAACCAGATCGGCAAGAAATCGATAAACCTGCACGGCCATTCTCATGGCCGGCTGAAGCCAATGACGCGGCAACACGACGTCGGCGTGGACGCCTGGGATTTTCGCCCCGTCACTTTTGCTGCCATACAGGCCAGGCGGCGCCGCCGAGGTTAGCGCAGCAGATGGTCGAACGATCGACGTCTTTACGTGGTGATGCTAGCCGCAAACAGGAATCCAGAAATCCTGCCCCTGGGGTATTGCAGCCTTGCCTGGAACGCACCGCGAGTAAACCGGACCGAGGAGCGCCCCACCCGTCTGCACAGCCGTCACAACCTTTGGGACAGGCGCCGACCCCCGTCGTCACCCCGGCGGCGCGCCACTGGCGCCCAATCGTTCATCCACCTCGCTTGAAACGAGCTTCAATCGCCGTCCTTGGCGATCTCAGTGCCACATTCTCTCTCTAAGCCACTTAAGAAACCTGTTCCCTCCAATCGACCGGCGGACTCTAGCGGCAGCCCACTGCCCTCTGAACGTGGTTCCGACATGGCAACTGCAGACGATGTCATGCAACTCACCGTCAGACAGTTCGAAGAAGCGCTTTGCTTCCCCATAGGTGTCATCCTTCAGGCCTAACGCACGCAGTAGCGGGTCCTCGAAGGCCACTGTAATTGGCGAGCCCTCACCGCGTGCTGCGTCGCGGGCTTCCCGCTTCAGATACTCAGTGCCGGTAAGGGCTCTCAGGCGTCGCTCGGGATGTTGTGCCAGCAACTCTGCCCAGCGCTCAATACGCTGTTGCCGGGTCATGATCGGGTATGTCGACAGGGGTTCTACTTCTGCAATGGTCTGCAGTTGGCTTAGAGTTTGGTGTTCCATCGTCGGCTCCTTTTGATTGAAGTCCCTTCCCCACAAAAATTATCGTGCACCGAGGCGCTGACAAGAGCTGATAAGGCGGCCTTACCCGAGAATGGATCGCGATGACTGCGTGCTGACCTTCAGGACAGGAACCAAAGCGCGCAAACGATGTTTATTGACGGAAGGGCATCTTAATTCCTTGGAGAGTTGAAAATGAGAACCACCCTGATTCTGGGCGCGCTGGCCCTTTGCCTGGCCGCCCCTGCCGTGGCTTCGGCGGACTCAATCGTCATCACCACGAACAAGCATCACCGTCACCATAACAACCGCATTGCCGTCATCAATGAGGATGGAGCTCGCCTTCACCATCGCCGTCACGGCACGGAAGCCTTTTACGACAACGGCCAGCGCCATTGGCATCGCAAGCACCATCGCCGCGATCACGTGGTCGTCACCACGGGCTCGATCGAACGCCGCCATCACCGGCGCCACGTGATCATCGAGGACAACGACGACTAAGATAAGTCGTTTGCCTGGCTCCTGGTAAAAACTGGGAGCCGGGTCGCGATTGCTCTTGTTGGCCGGAACCAAACAGAACAGACGTACTTTATCGGTCGAAGGGACCGCAACCGAATTGGAAGCGCAACAATGGCTGAAAGTCTTGATTTCGAACTTGGACGTCAAAGGTTAAGCGTCAAACGAGCCGAGAAATCGCTGTCGCGCGCGAAGGAGGAAACGGACCGGGAAAATGGCGTCGCGGTCAATATTGCCTTGTGCTGCAGGATTTGGGCAGCCCGACACTGCGTTATGGAGGCTCGGAGCGCCAGACCAGCATCGTTACGGGGCGTCATCAAATGACCTCCTATCGCAATGAAACGGAGGATTTGTCGTCATGACAATATTGTTTGGGCCGCTGGACTCGGACTATCACAAGCGCAGCGTGCTTTATCACGCGACGCGGTTGTCGATGCTACACGATCGAATGCTGATGCGTTTCGACAAGGTAGACGAAGCGGCCGATAAGGTTGAAGCCGCAGCGGCCGTGCTGGTCGATATCACCCACGGCTCTGCCGTCGAGGCGTTCCAAGACTCGGTGTTGCGGAATTCGCCGGCAGGTTTCCTTCGGATGGAAACGGGTCAGACCCTCGGGCTCTGAGCTGCGAGGAATGGCGCAAGCGCTTCCGCAGCTATGAGGGCCGACTAGCGAGGTCGCGCATCACGCGCCTGATGGGCGGGCTCTCGCGCGCGCTCAGCCACGCTTGCAATAGGGGTCCAAGGGGCCGCTCAGAACCCTGCCAGGTTTCGACAGCGTACGCTCTTCGCCCGTGGAGACCGGCCCGGGTCGCCCCCTTCACGCATATGCCACCTTTCCGTGGCCATGCGGATGCCCCCGTGTGCACGCTCTCGGCGTTCGATGCTTTCGCTCGCCGTGAATCTCTTCTCGGTCGGCTATTCACAAGCTGCGCCAAAGCGCGGCGGGCATTGCTGTTGTCGGAAATCGCCGGCAGCTATCCACCACCACCAACGGATCCTCCTCTGACCCGAGGTGAGCAGGACATTGGAATTACCCGGTGCTGCGCGACAAGCACGCGTACCTCCAGGCACTGCACGACCAGCGCAATGCGCAACAATCTGGGCTCAGAAGGGCACGCCCTTCAACGAAGTCGCGGTGAAGGACGCAAAGACAACGGTGCGTACGTGGCGACCAGCCTTGAAGCGACGCGATTCAGGATTGCTCCTGAATGCGCTGAGGAACGTCAATGCAAGGGCCGCGAGCCTTACTGGCGGCACAATCGTCGCTCGCCTATGTCGATATGATCCGGCTTGCGAGGCTCGTTCGTGATGATGGAACAAGGCACGATGAGCGGGCATGTACGCTTCAGTACTCAACCAGCGCGGGTTAAGGACCGAGCGAAGCCCTGTGCCCGTTGAGGGTGGCTGCAGCATAGTCTGACCGACTTCTCGCGGGCAACGTCAAGACAGGAATGGATCCCTCGCCAGGAGTCAATTCGTGCTTGACATGTATGTTCCCTTTTTGTTCACGGCGCATGCCGGAGAGGCCGCCCCGCAATGCTGATCATCGCAGTCCACATAAAGGCGCTCAAAGGGATGATGCTGCTCAACGGCGCTCAATACATCACGCCTACGACACGCAAGGAGAACCGAGATGGGAACGATGTACCTGGACGCCGAGGCCAAAGCCGAGCTGCACTCTGAAGCCGTGAAGCTTATCGCCCGCTACGACAGCCCACTTGAGACCGTGAAGGCGCTGATGACCTACAACTGCGAGCTAGAGACTCAGATACTCGCTATAGCCCACAGGCATCCGGGGATAGTCTCCATTGGCTATGACGATACGCCCCCCGTCGTGGGATGACTGGCGTGGACATTGCGAACTGATCCGTCCCGCCCTACGATGACGACGATGGCGCGGATGAATGGAACGAGTCCTGACGCACTCGCGGCGCTCCGCACGGCAGGGCGGCCGGAGGGCGAAATTGCCCATAAGCTGGCCGGATGCGACTTGGATTGCGATCCCTTGCGCGACAACCGGCAGTGTGAATTGTCCCCGGCGTGACAGGAGTGCTCTTTGGCCATGCATGACCTTATCGCTTTCATTCAAAGCAACTCTGCGCTCGATCGTCCCCAATGACCTGATCTCGCTCGGATGAAAACCGCTGGAGCGCGACCGTATCTTCTTTGATCATTGCCTGATGAACATGCCCGTATGGGTCTGGCCGGCGAGCGCATGGGTTCCGGCCAGCGTTCCGTCGGGCATCATCTTAAAACTGACGTCCGCGCCATTCGGGAGGCGCCCCAGCTTCAACGTAGTCCCTACAATTTTTCCTTCGCCTGCGGCCTCTCCCGGGTTGTTATCGCCCAGAATTCCCCACGCGTAAGTTACGGTCACGTTTCCGTTCGAGGAAACAGATTGAACAGCCAGTTTACCTTCATATGTGCCTTCCAATCGTCCGGCCCAATTGCCCGAAAAAGCAGCGTACTTTGTTGGAACGCCCTTTGAAGGAGGAGTGATTGTCACGGATTGATCCATGATTGCCGGGCCAGGCGGAACAACGGTAGGATCCAAGGCGGGTCGGGAGCGAATGGTAGCAGGTTCGATAGCGGCGGGTTGCGGCGGTTCAGGAGCCGATTGGCACGTGGCTAGGGAAAGTGCCGCGAAGGGCAGTTATAAGGTTCCGCATCAATTTCTCCACATCGCTCTCCGACGGGACGTATCCGAAAGCCCACTGAAGGCAGTAAGTTCCATTCCCCACCAGGCCGGATCTTTGGAGGCGCCTGGTAGACCGACGAGTGGCCATAATAGATAGCCGCTCGTCAACCGTGTAGCGACATTGCGCGGACGGACCTCAGGTGGCATGTTGGTGAGGCGCACTGCGCTTGATCTACTGTTTGGTATCTGGCTCTGAAACAGCTTGGTCCGGGCGTGCTGGGGACTGGCGAACAAGCTGTCATCACTGCCTTCCTGGAAAATCTGACCGGCTTCCATAAGCGTGAAAGCTGTCCTGAATACAACGGTCCCGCAATCTCACTGCAATCAGAGAACGCCCTCCGGAACCAGTTGCCCCTGATCGAGTTGCTATCCTGCCTCGCTTTGAGCGCGAATGGGAGAACACAGGATGGCAACCACTAAGAAGGCTTCACCGAAGGGCCTGAACGAACTTTTCCACGACACGTTGAAGGACATCTATTTCGCCGAAAAGAAGATTCTTGCGACGCTGCCGAAAATGGCGAAGGCCGCTCGAAGCCCGGGTTTGAAGGCGGCGTTCGAAAAGCACCGCGACGAAACGAAGGAACACGTTGCCCGCCTCGAACAGGTTTTCGAAGTGATCGGCAAGAAGCCGCAGGGTAAGACGTGTGCAGCTATTGTGGGCATCACCGAGGAAGGTGCCGAGATCATGGAAGAATACAAGGGCGCGCCTGCCCTGGACGCCGGTCTGCTGGCTGCGGCCCAGGCTGTGGAGCACTACGAAATCTCACGCTATGGCACACTGAAAACCTGGGCCTCCGAACTCGGGCTTGATGAAGCGGTTTCTCTCCTCAATTTAACGCTTGGAGAGGAGAAAGCGACTGACGAGGCGCTGACACAGCTCGCTGAATCGGCTGTCAACATGGCGGCCGAAAACGCGTAGTAGTCCGCATTAGGCGAAGTCTGGCACGTTGGTGCATGCATCTCAACGGGAACTATCAATGGCTATCTAAGTACGCTCGTTTCAAGAGTGCTCGGCAAGAAGTCCGGTCCAGCTAGGGGTAACGGCGATATGCGCAAAGCGACCGGCGCGGGTCCGGCAATAGCGGCGCATTCGAAAGACCCGAGGACAACGGCGCCGACCGGCCAGAACCGATCGGCGGCAAGAAAAGGCAAATGACCGAGTCGCAGGAAACGTCGTCACTGAACAGCCAACAATCCCCTTGGATAGCCATTCCGGCCAACCTTTGACGCAGGCGGTCAGACGACTTCCAACCTGCCCCATTAGGTCGAGATGCGTGACTTGCAACACGAGGGCCGAAGTACAAGCTGCCCCTCTCGAGAGTCTACATGCTGGTCAGTTGAACTGCCCGGCAAGCGTGAATGCTCGGCTTGGGGCAGCCAGATCGCGGATGCAGCCTTGCCAGGCGGCCGGTCACAGGGATGGATGCGGGCCCATACTATCAGGCCGCATCGCTGATGGCTATGTCGCTGCCGGACGCTTCGGAACAGCCGGCGCTGGCATCGAGCCAAGTTTCCCTCGGCAAATCCATCCTTCCCAGCTAAGCCGTTCATGAAGCGCGCAGCCAAGCGCTCCCGCTTTGGCGACTTGGCACGACACCGCGCACGTTACTGATCGTCTCAGCAACCCGGTATGCCGCTCTCCTGAAAAGCCACGGCGTCCAATTGCGCAGGTCGCAGAGGCTCGCAGTTAACTATGATAGCAACCCATTTCAGATTTCGTCGAATGCCGCGGTTGCTGTTCGGCCCGGGACGGGCGTGGCAAACACGTTGATCAACCAGAGGCATCTGAACCTCTCAGGCTGCTTAGACCAATGCCATCGGTAGATATCGGATAATGATCTCCTCCTGCCGGAAACGGCGCTCCAACTCCGCTCGGCGCCTTCGCCAATCGGGCAGATCGACTTCTTCCGTCATCACCTCGAAGATGACGATCTCGTCCATGTCGGACTCTTTTCCCTGCCTCCACACCCCTTCCGCGGGAGCCCGAAGATACGCAGTGACACCTTCGAAGGTATCGGCGAGTTCTTGCTTCACACGGTCGAAGTCTTCATTGGCGAACGGCTCTCCCGCGTTGTCGGAACGAGGAAGCAGGATCTGGACAAGGTGCATGCGGCCACCTCCAAGATTTTTAAACGGCCGCGACATTTCGATGTTCCAGCAGCCGCCGCATTGCACCGGCCGAGGCGCAAACCAGCCCGCGATAGGTTGCAAAACGCGTTCGGACTCGTTTGGACTGGTGGCTCGCACCTGGCACTGTTCTCGGCGGCGGACCGGGCGGCCCCCGATCAGCGTCATCTAAAGCGACACGAACGGCGCTCCAAGACTGCCTTCCGGCCGCGGCTGCAAGTCTATCGTGTCACCATCACCGTGCATCTCCCAATCATTCGTTTTATCCGGGGTTTTGGCGGCAGCCTCTTGCGTGCGGCTGGCCTTATCCTTGCGAGGGCTAGGCTGCGTCGCGAGATGATTTGGCGCCCAGGGATTTCCCTTCGGTTTTTCTTTTCCCTGGCGAAACATGCCAGGGAAAAGGTTCCCCTCACCTGCGCCCAAGCACGCGCCGGATATTCACCGATACGCGATCACGAGCCATGCCGCGGCACTTTAAACCGTTGTGGTGCGCATTTGCTCGCCACCCCAGAACCTCATGAGCAGCCTCGTGCCTTCAGAGACCGGACCATACGCACGACAATTGGATCATACGGTTCCTTTTCCGATTGCCTATAGTTGATTGTGAAAAGTGCGGCCCGCTCGTCGCACACCATAATTGCGCGGACATAGCGAATCGCCCCATTCTTGACACCGGAGTAGCTCGCCCATCCGGGGGCAATGCGCCGATAGGTCAGTCGACGGCCTTTTCGTCCTCGATCATGCGATGCTCGATCTCGGCGCGAAAACTGGCTTTCCCCAGTCGCGCCCCCCAAACGACCAGAAACGCATCCCTTGGGCCACGAAAGGCCGCCCCCTGATGCGAATGCTGCGTCAGGGCGAAGCCTGGAGGGATACGAATGTGAAGCCAAGCTGCCGGACCCCGAAGGGCTTCCAGGCTTCGGCCTGAAGCCACGTCGTCCAGATGAGGAAGGCTGTAAGGCCTAAAAGTAAGCGTCGCATTGCTTTGATTTAGCGTCGGCTGAAAAGGGGTCCAGACGGAAAGAGGGTCCGTGACATTAAATGCAGTTCGAAGCTCGAGCGCGAACGGGGGGATAGGCGATCTTGCCGGCGACTTCGATGTTAGCGGTGTCGAGACTGAGAGCAAGCTTTCGGGGGCTATTGCTGTCGTTGATCTCGTCGGTTTTTTTTGCGCATATCTCTTGATATAGCGACCGGCCCAGAGATACCCGCCCAAGATGGCCACGCATCGCTCCAGGATTCCGCCGCGGCGCGGCTTCCGCTCGCCAAACCGAGCTCAAAAGCCAGGCACGGCAGAACTTCAACGACCAGAGGCGGCTGGGCAGGGCCACAAAAAGCTCCTCCACCACAACAATTTAGCGCATCAATCCCGCCGCGCGCAGCGCATCTTCGATGACCTTGGAAATCCCGCTCGCCGGGCCACGCGCATTGGCTCGCTCCGGCGTGCGATCGATACGGACTGCCCGCGGTTTTTCCATTGGTGCAAAGAACTGCAACGCGGCAGCTGAAGCGACGTCGGCTTTGCCTTTGCGTCGCACGACGGGCTTCATCAATTCCCAGAAGCGGGCGATGTGGCGTGTCGAGGAAATCCCAACATCCAGCATGAAAGGCCCTGCTTTGCCGAGACCATCGCCGCCGCCAGTTTGCAGTGGCGTTCCATGCCCCATCCCGGCAATGGTGAACGTCTCGACCACGTCGCGACCTTTGCTGTCGGACCAGATCTTGCGCGTCTGGCCGTCTATCTTCTCTATGCGTGTTGGCTTTTCGCTGAGGCTGTGCACGCTTTGCCACTGCGCCAGCACCGCGTCCGCATTCGCTGGCACGACGGTCGTGTCGGCCGAGCCCTGCCACAGCGAAAGCCGCGGCCACGGGCCGTTGTGCGGCGAGGCTGCCCGCAACAGGCGCTGGAGGTCGGTTCGGGACGGACCGCCATGGCCGCGCATGCGGCTGAAGGCTTCGGGGATGGTCGAGGCAGTGCCATAGGCAAGCCCGGCAATGATGGCGCCGCCGGCAAACAGTTCGGGATAGTTTGCCAGCATCACCGCCGCCATGGCGCCCCCTGCGGACAGACCTGTGATAAAGATCCTCTTGCGATCAAGACCATGCGTAACGACTACCGCCTCGATCATCTGGCGGATGGAAAGTGCCTCGCCGCTGTCGCGGCTGATATCGCCTGGCACAAACCAGTTGAAGCAAAGATTGGCATTGTTGGCGCGCTGCTGCTCGGGGAAAAGCACGGCAAAATCATGCTTGGCGGCGAGCTCGGTCCAGCCGGAGCCATGATCATAGCTGGCCGCATTCTGGGTGCAGCCATGCAGCACAACGACCAGCGCCGCCTGCCGGGTTGGATTCTCCGGAAGATAAAACCACGCACGCAAGGCCCCAGGATTGGACCCGAACCCTGTGATTTCGGACAAGTGAGCGTCCTTCCGGCCCCCGGATCCGGCTGGCCGCGCGCTCAGGCGAGCGATCGTGTCGGATATACTTGGCAAATCAGTGTCCTTGCGCGCCGGAATGGCACAGTCGTGCACAACGCACATGCAACCATATGGTTGCTGCAATGCACAATACGAGCCGCCTCATCCGGGAACCTTGTTGATGTATTGCCACGCTCAATGCGCGCTCTGTGCCGTCGTACCCCGAACCGAAGCAAAACGGCCAGCAGGCAGACGGGCGAAACGGCTATCGCCCTCCACCTCTGAGGCCGGCCCCGCACGAAAGTCCGCGAGCTGAACATGTAAACGGCGTAGCTATCCGGTCATTCTCGGCTGCTGGCCGGCAATCATCTCTCTGATAACCCGGACCACCTCTGCAGATTCGGCGGGCTTCATCACTGTGACGCCGAATGAGAATGCTTCGTGGCTCTCCTCGACACCTAGGCCGGAATAGACGACGAAAGGAACAGCCCGGCCAGCCAAGGTTTTTGCCGCTTCAACGCTCTCGCCGTCCGACAACCTGACGTCCAGGACCGCTGCGGCGGGTGTGTGGTTTGCGAGAAAACGCTTCGCTTCGGAACATAGGATGCCAATGCTACGGCAAAGCCTGGCTCGCGAAGGCGGCCTCGACCTCCACGGTAATTAAAGCTTCGTTGTCTACGACATGCACCAGGGATTTTTCCATTTGAGGCCCGATTTGCACGTTCGTAGGTCAAACACGAGGTCGTTTTTCCGTCCGGGTCTAAGCTTGCATGTCGCAAAAGGCTGAATCAAGAGCAGCATCGTACGCAGGCCGCGAAGGACGAGCTATAGGAACAAATTGGCGACACCCCGCGTTATGGCGGGTTAAACAGAGAGGGGTTTTGGATGAATGGAGTACCGCAGGCGAATGGTATCGCCTTCAAGAACCCGGAAATGCCCGGTGAGGATAACCGGAACTTCGACTACCAGGATTTCTTCGAAAACGGCGCCGTCGCCCTCCATCTGGTCAGCGCAGATGGGGTTATCCTGCATGCCAACCAAGCCGAGCTCGATCTTCTCGGCTATTCTTCACAGGACTATATCGGCCGCCATATCGCGGATTTCTATCCGGACCGGAGGGTGATCGAGGATATTTTGGGGCGCCTTACACGTGGCGAAAAGATCGCGAGATATCCGGCGCGATTGAGGGCTCGCAATGGCTCAATCAAGCATGTCGAAATCACGTCGAGCGGCCAGTTCCGAGCCGGCGATCTGGTCCACACAAGATGCTTCACCGTTGATGTAACCGACCTCGTGCGGACGCGGACTGAACTGCGGCGGCAGGACAGCACCTATCATCAGGTGCTCGATAGTCTCCCAGTCGCCATCTACACGACTGACCCGGATGGCGTCATCACCTACTACAACCGAGCCGCCGCCGAGCTGGCGGGCCGGGAGCCCGAAATCGGCAAGGACAAGTGGTGCGTGACGTTCAAGCTGTTCATGCCCGACGGCACGGAATTGCCGCACGACGAGTGCCCGATGGCGATCGCGCTCAAGGAAAACCGCCCGGTGCGTGGCCAGCAGGCCATAGCGCAACGCCCTGACGGATCCTTCTTCCCCTTCGAGCCGTACCCGACACCGATCCGCGATGAGAGCGGCGATCTGATCGGCGCTGTCAACATGCTGTTTGATCTCACCGACCGCCAGCGTGCCGAGGAGGCCAGGCACCATCTGTCAGCCATCGTGGAATCCTCGTTCGACGCAATCGTCAGCAAGGATCTGAACACCGTCATCAAGAGCTGGAATCGCGGTGCCGAACGGCTGTTCGGCTATACCGCCGAGGAAGCGATCGGCCGGTCGGTGGCCATGCTGATCCCGGATGATCACCAGGACGAGGAACCCCGCATCCTTGAACGCATCCGCCGCGGCGAAGCGGTCGACACATACGAAACGATCCGTCGGCGCAAGGATGGCAGCCTGGTTCCCGTCTCGCTGACGGTGTCACCCGTGCGCAGCGCAACCGGGCAGATCATCGGCGCCTCCAAGATCGCCCGAGACATCACGTCGGCTAGGGAAAACGAGCATCGTATCCGCATGCTGATGCGGGAGGTCAATCATCGGGTCAAGAACCAGTATTCCGTCATTCTTTCGATGATCAGGGAAACCAACAAACGTGCCGAAAATCCCGCGGTGTTCGAACGGCAGGTGCGGGAGCGGATCATGGCGCTGTCACGCTCGCACGATCTGCTAGTCGCCGGCGACTGGAGAGGCGTCACCCTCTTTGAACTGTTGCTGTCGCAGGCCAAACCCTTCGGCAATGAGGGACGGATTTCCATGGCGGGACCATCCATTGTGCTGAGCCCCAACGCCGTCCAGTATTTCGGCATTGCCTTCCACGAACTCGCGACCAACTCAGCCAAATACGGCGTGCTTTCGGGAGACAAGGGCACGATTTCGGTCCAATGGAACGCGACCGGCTCCGGTGGCTCGAAGCTCTTCCACCTCACTTGGGCCGAAACAGATGGCCCGAAGGTCCAGAAGATCGGCCAGGGCGGTTTTGGAACCGTGGTGCTCAAGCGGGTGGCGCCTGAGGCGGTCGGAGGGAAGGCCAATCTTGAGTATGGGCCGTACGGGATCAATTGGACGTTGGAAGCGCCGTTGGTTTCCGTGGAGGCATCTGTCGCCAGCGAGGCGTAGGCGTCGAGGGGTCAGCACCTCAGCTTTGTCCGTTCAACCCCCGCGAATTCTCAGAGCCGAGTAGCAAGCCGCTGCGGCAGCTTGCAGCCCTGACGCCTCGATTGTGACGCCCGATACCCCTGGTAGCATCACGTCCTTTGGCTTTTCGGCTCCACTACGACAGCCTTGACTCGTTCTCAGTCCCGCACCGTCCGATCCGTGCGCCGCGTTGACGCTTGGGACAGCGCGCTTCAGTGGCCGGACGATGGCCTTACCTAGTCGCCATACCGCACTTGGGCAAGATCGCTGACGGATGCTCGTCATTGGCGCAACATTAGCGGCGACCTTTGCCCGGCATCCTAGTCGACGCGGTACGTCGTGCCATGGCAGAAGGGAAGACAACGGCAGACAACAAGTCGAAGCGAGGCGCCGCCGACCGTCGGCAGATTGCTGGCGGTGAAGGCTCCGAGGTCAATTCCTTCGCCCGCAAGCAACGGCATCAGCAAAGATCAGGCCGAGGCTGATGAAGCGGGGCGGCTCCGTGACAACTTATGGCGGCGCGCAGAAACTAAAGAAATAGGCCGCGGGTCGGGGATGGCGGGTCGGACAATTCGTTTTGGTGAGAGACCAATTCAGTGAGCAAGTCAGCGTCGCGTCGCCTCACAATCGGAGGATCTTCAACTCAGACCGGCATGCATCCAAGCCATCTCATTCATGGCGCTACGGGCAAAGCCGCCCTATCTGGCTACTCTGCAACTGACCGAACCGATGGGGCAGCCATGTGCAATGACTACGAGCAGCATATCGCCTGGGCTGAATATTGCAGGATGATGCAATCGCTGGCGCTCGCCATTCCCTCCCGTCAAACTGAACTGGATTTGCCGCAGGCGGACGACATCCGCATCAGTGATCCCGCCCCGATCATGCGCGCCGCCGGCGAGACCATCGAACTCACGCGCATGACCTTTGCCTTTCCACCCTCCGGGCCCAAAGGCGGGCCGGTCTTCAACTTTCGCTCGGACGGACGGAGTTTCGCCAACAGCAAGCGCTGCCTTATTCCGGCATCAGCTTTCTTCGAATTCACCGGAAAGAAGTCGCCAAAGGCGAAGCATCGCTTCACCCTCAACGGCGCTCCGTTCATGGCCATCGCCGGACTGTGGCGGGACGGCGAAGGCAACAAGCCGCCCACATTCGCAATGCTGACGACTGCACCCGGGCCGGATGTGGCGCCTATCCACAATCGCCAAATTGTGGTGCTGCGCCCGGAGGATTGGGCGGCATGGATCTACCTCACGAAACCCGAGGTGGAGCTGTTGAAGGCCCTGCCTGCCGGCTCGTTGGCGGTAGAAACCGTGCGACAAGGAAGCGACTAGCTCAGATGCCGGTGCGTTTTGCGGGAACCCGGAAGATTCTTGGCGGCATCGCTGCGGCTATTGTGACTCCTCGAGATCGCGGCTCTCGCCAAAGCATCAGCACCTCGTTGTCACTGATTGCCGAGTGGCCACTTCAGCCATCAGCGACGCTTGGCTCGTCGGTGCGCACGAAAGGTATCGAGCGTGAAATACGTGCCCGCCTGCCATGGGCGGTGAGAAAATACATCACAGCCGAGACTGGCCGCATGACATTGCGGATGCGCGAAGACGATGCCGAAGAGTTCGAGGCCGCCTCCAACAAGCTCGCCAAGATGCTGGAAACCATCGAAGTACTCCCGGTCCTGCCAAGCGAGGCCGAGGACATCCTCGCGATCACTTCGCGAGAGCGTCACAAGTGGCTGAAAGACGGACGGCTGCAAAGCATTGGCACCCGCACCGTGAAGATGCGCGGTCGATCCAAGGCCGTCACCTTCCACGTGTTCGATCCCAAGCACATAGAGGACATCCTTGATCGTGATCTGCCAAGCCTTTGGCGCGAAGAGGACGCGCAGCAAGTTACAGAGAACAGGCGACGCGGTGCCGGCAAGGCTGCCCTCACGCGGGCGGGAAAGGGTAGCGAGAAGGTTCGCGGTGCCGGGAATAACCCCAGAGATGACGCTCTCGGGCCTAAGTTGAAGGGCTGGGACGCGTTCGACGACGAGGGCCTGCTCCGCTAGATCATCTTGAAGGAGCGGTGAACCGTTCGGCAAAGACAGTGGGTGTCGGCTTACCCGGAAGGCCGGGATCTGAGCAGGCTTCGCAAGCAAGCTGCCGGCAGTATCAATCCTGGTTTCGAGCGCTACAGCAGCACAGGATACCGGAAACGTTCAGAAGCGTCAGGATTGCCGAAACCCAGGCGTTAGTGGATGCTCCGTACCCAGAGGAGTGCCCCCATGATCGACGTCACAAAACACTACGGCAGCGACGGGATCGTTGAGCGCATACTGGCCGCGATCCCCGACCCAAAACCCGATGGCCTCAGTGCCGCGCAATTCTATCCGTTCGACCAGCTTCACGGCCGCGAGCTCATCGCCACGCAGGACCATGGAGCTCGTCTTGCCCCCTCGCCAACCGATCGGATCCTGGATATCGGCAGCGGCATCGGCGGCCCGGCGCGCTTCCTGGCCGCCACCTATGGCTGCCAAGTCGAAGGCGTCGACCTCACACCTGCCTTCGTCGAGGCATCCGGCCGACTGACCACGCTCAGCGGCCTTGGCGACAAGGTTCGCTCCCACGAAGCCGACGCGGCGAAACTGGCCCTTTGCCGACAACACATTCGACGCAGCAATCTGCTTCTATGTCGGCATGAACATCGCCGACAAGGCCGCCGTCATCGGGCAGGCTTTTCGCGTTCTGAAGCCGGGCGGCAAACTGATCTGGACCGAAGCCGTGCTGGCTGGCGGCGAACCAAATTACCCCTTGCCCTGGGCGGTTGGGCCGGTAACGAGCCACCTTGTTGACCGGGATACCCTGAAGACCCTTTTCGCCGACGCGGGCTTCCATATTGACGAAGTCATCGACGAGACCGGCGAACATGTCGAACTGGCGATGCAAAGGGCCAGTTCCGACATCATTCCTTCGCCTGCGCAACAGCAGGCCAATGAAATCGTCCTCGGCACCGAATTCGTGCAGCGACGCAAGAACTATATCCGCAGCCTGTGTGAAGGCAAGCTGGCGTCGCTGGCCGTCATCGTCTCACGCAGCTAAATTTATTCCGGGAGTGCGGCCCGGCCATCTCTCCGAAAAGCAGCTCGTCCCAACCAAGCCTACCTGAAATCTCGCGTCTTCACCTTGATCTGTTCGATGTGCAGATAGGGATCGATGATGTTCCGCGGCCGCGGCCCCTTCGGCAGTCCACGCGGATCAGGCGTCGGACTGCCGTGATGAAACTCGTCACCGCGCCCATGCGGCAGCGGGAAGGCAGCATCCCGATCACCAACGCTCGCCAGATCGGCGGATAGATCGCTGAGCCGATGAGCGACGAGATGAACCACCTCGCCTTCCCGCTGAACGCGCCCATGGACGGCGATCATGCCGGCGCCGAGCACGACGCGGCGATATTTCTCGAACACCTTCACCCAAACGACCAGATTGGCGATCCCAGTCTCGTCTTCAATCGTGATGAACATCACGCCCCTGGCCGAGCCGGGGCGTTGACGGACCAATACGAGTCCAGCCGCTTCAAGCCATTGGCCATCGCGCGCCTGCATGGCCTCGCGGCACGAGACAATGCGCCGGCGACGCAGGTCGGCGCGCAGGAAGGAAACGGGATGGTCACGCAACGTGAGCCCGACATGCCCGTAATCTTCAACGACCTCCCCCCCCGCTGTCATGGCGCGTAGCATGACGCCCGGTTCCTGGATCTCCGGCACCGTTTGCTGCTCGCGGCTGGAGGCGGCCGAAAACAGCGGCAACGGGGCGTCGCGCAGCGCCTTGATCGCCCACAGGGCCTCACGCCTCGCCAACGACAATGAAGGTTGAAACGCGTCGGCCTGGGCGAGTTCAACCAGCGACGCTGCGCGAACGCCGGCCCGGCGCCATAGATCATCGATGGAGGCAAATGGCCGGTCGGCACGTGCGCCAACTATGGTTGCCGCGTCTGCGTTGGCCAGCCCGCGGACCATGCGCAGGCCAAGGCGAACGGCAAACCGATCCTCGTTCTCTTTGGGTTCGAGCGTGCAGTCCCAGCGCGAGGCGTTCACACAGACCGGACGCACCTCAACACCGTGGTCGCGGGCATCGCGGGCGATCTGCGCCGGTGCGTAGAATCCCATCGGCTGGGCATTGAGCAGGGCCGCACAGAAGACATCGGGGTGATGACATTTCATCCAGGAGGATGCATAGGCGATCAGTGCGAAGCTGGCGGCATGGCTCTCTGGAAAGCCATAGCTGCCGAAGCCTTCCAGCTGCTTGAATGTCTTTTCGGCGAACTCGCGCTCGTAACCATTCTTGACCATGCCGCCGATCAGCTTGGCGCCGAAGCTGGAGACGCCACCGGTGTGCTTGAAGGTCGCCATGGCGCGGCGAAGCTGATCCGCCTCACCAGGCGTGAAGCCGGCGCATTCGATCGCCACCCGCATCGCCTGTTCCTGGAACAGCGGCACGCCCAGTGTTTTTCCGAGCACTTTTTCCAACTCAGGCTTGGGATAGACGACGTCTTCCTTGCCTTCGCGCCGGCGCAGATAGGGATGCACCATGTCGCCCTGGATCGGACCGGGCCGCACGATCGCCACCTCGATGACCAGGTCGTAAAAAGTTCGCGGTTTGATGCGCGGCAGCATCGACATCTGGGCGCGGGATTCGATCTGGAAGGTGCCCAGCGTATCCGCCCTGCGGATCATCGCATAGGTGCGCGGATCCTCGGCCGGGATCGTCGCGAGATCGAGAGTGATGCCCTTGTGCTGCGCCAGGAGATCGAAGCCGCGCTTCATGCAGGACAGCATGCCGAGCGCCAGCACGTCGACCTTCATGAACTTGAGCGCGTCTATGTCATCCTTGTCCCATTCGATGACCTGGCGGTCCTTCATCGCGGCCGGCTCGATTGGCACCAGGTCGTCCAGCCTGTCGCGGGTCAAGACGAAGCCACCGGGATGTTGCGACAGATGGCGCGGCGCGCCGATGAGCTGCTTGGCGAGGTCCAACGCCAGGCGCAGGCGGCGATCGCCGAGATTGAGATTCAGCTCCTCGGCATGCTTGGATTGAACGCCTTCATCCGACCAGCCCCACACCTGCGACGACAGCATCTTGATCAGGTCTTCAGGCAGCCCCAGAGCCTTGCCGACGTCCCGCAAGGCGCCTTTCGACCGATAACGGATGACGGTCGAGCACAGTGCTGCATGCTCACGGCCATAGGTGTCGAACACCCATTGCATGACGATTTCGCGCCGCTCATGCTCGAAATCGACATCGATATCGGGCGGCTCGCGGCGTTCCTCGGAGACAAAGCGTTCGAACAGAAGATCGTTGCGGTCGGGATCGATCGAGGTGATGCCAAGGACATAGCAGACGGCGCTGTTGGCCGCCGACCCCCTGCCCTGGCAGAGGATGTCCTGGCTGCGGGCAAAGCGCACGATCGCATTGACGGTCAGAAAATACGGCGCGTATCGCAGCTTCTCGATGAGCTGCAATTCATGCCTGAGCGTGGCGACAACCTTGTCCGGCACACCTTCGGGAAACCGCTCCATCGCGCCTTCCCAGGTGAGTTTTTCCAAGGCTTGCTGCGGCGTTAGGCCCGGCAGCATGCGCTCCTCGGGATATTGATAGGCGAGCTCGTCCAGTGAAAACCGGCAGCGCTCGGCGATTTCAACCGTCCGAGCGATCGCCTCGGGATGGCGGCCGAAAAGACGAGCCATTTCTTCCGGCGGTTTCAGGTAGCGGTCGGCATGCCGCTCGCGCCGAAACCCGGCACCATCGATCGTGACATTGTGGCGGATGCAGGTGACGACGTCCTGCAAGATGCGCCGTGACGGTTCATGGAAGAGCACATCGTTGGTAACAACCGTCGGCACGCCGGCCTCTCCGGCAAGGTTGGACAGTTCGTGCAGCCGCAGCGCGTCATTTGGGCGGCGAAACAAGGTCAGGGCCAAATAGGCTCGATCGCCGAATGCCTGGTGTAGCCGCCGCAGCCAGAGCGAGCATGTGTCATCAGCCTGATCCGGAATGAACACGGCAATAAGGCCTTCGCCATAGGCGACAAGGTCTGCCCAATGCAGAAGGCATTTCGCCTTGCCGCCACGCTTCTTGCCCAGCGACAGCAAACGGCAAAGCCGCGAATAGGCCGCGCGATCGGTTGGATAGACCAGGATGGAAATCTTTTCCGCCAGATCAAGCCGGCAGCCGACGATCAGCCTGACGCCGGTTGCCTTTGCAGCCTCGTGAGCCCGAACAACGCCAGCCAGGCTGTTGCGGTCACAGATGGCAAGCGCCGGCAGGGCCATGATTGCGGCCTGCGCAAACAATTCCTCGCAGGAGCTGGCGCCGCGCAGGAAGGAAAAATGCGAGGTGCACTGGAGTTCGATATAGGACGCAGTCATCCGAAGATGCCATGCAGGAACCAGCGATGCGAACCGGTCGCGGCATCCTCGCCGTCGCCGGCGCGATAGATCCAGAACCGCTCGCCGGCCTCGTCCTCGACCTGAAAATAGTCGCGCACGGCGGCAAGCTCGGCATCACGCTTCCACCATTCGCCAAAGACCCGCTCGGGGCCATCGGCGCGCTTGACCCGTCGGCGGATGCCTCTCCAGGTAAAGCTAGCCGGCGGATGATCCGGCAGCAACGCTATCGCCTCGATGGGCTCCGGCACGGCAAACAGACGAGCCGGCCGCGGCCAATGATCTGGCCATGCCTGGCCGGTTTCGGCCGATGCCGGCGCCACGCGCCGGAACGATCGCTCGGGCACGTCGCTTGCCACGGGGGTAAACCGATACAGCTTCTCCTCGCCGACACGATTGCCGAGGATGTCGATCAGGTCTGAGATGTCAGCGTCCGGTTGCTCGATGAGTGAGGAGATGGTCTGCTTGGGCGTCAACGGCTCGGCCATGGGTGCGGACAAGCGCATCAACTCGATGCCGAAACCCGGATCGATCTTCTCGATCTTGTCGCATAACAAACGCGTCAGCCGCTTCACGTCGCGGACCGGCAAGGCAGTGCCGACGCGAATGGCTTGGATGCTGTTGTCGACCCGGTAGAACAGCAGGTCGAGCCGCCGGGCGCCAAGGCCCTTGGTCTCCAGCTCGACACATAGCGCTTGAACAAGCTTGCCGATGTAGCGGGCGATCGTCTCGGCCGCACCGATGGGTTCGCCGAAGGCTCGTTTTACCTCGACCACATCGGCTGGCCGCACGGGTTCTATCGGTTCGGCAAGGCGTCCAGCAGCCTGGTCAAGGCGACGACCCAGTTCCGGTCCGAAGCGCAGGGTCAGTGGCCCGCGTGGTTGCTTCAGAAGCTCGCCTACTCTGTCGAAGCCCAAAACCCGCAGACCGCTGACGATCGCATCGGGCAACCGCAGTGCCGCGATGGGCAGAGGAAGGATCGCATCACAGGTTGCATTGACAGCGACCACGCTGACGGTCTGCCGCACGTAGCGCGCAACGGCATGAGCGGCACCCCAGCTATCGGCAATCGCTGACCGCGCCGAGAAGCCGACCTGGCCGAGACGCTCGACCATATCGGCCAGCATCAACTGTTCGCCGCCATGAAGGTGATCGGCGCCAGTGGTCTCCATGACCAATCCGTCCGGAGTATCCACAGCGGCGATGGGCGCATAGCGTCTCAACGCCCATAGCGCCAGCCGCTCCAATGCCTCCGCGTCGGCATCGGGCTCGGCGTCCATAACCGCCAGGCCCTGCACGAGGGCCTGTGCCTTCGTCGCGAGCATTCCGACGCGCAAGCCTGCTTCTATTGCCGCGCGATCCACCGCAGTCACCAGTCGACGGTTGCCTTGCCGCCCCACTGTCACCAAAGGCTTATCCGGTGGCGGCGAGACGTCGCCCAATTTCCTTCTGAGCCGGTCGGTCGACCAGTTTGGAAGGAAGAGCGAGACGACCCTTGGCATCACAAGCCTCCACTTCGATATCGAGTGTTTCCCCTCCACGAGATCTGATCAGTTCAAGTTGCCATCGCGCCCGGCCAACGCCGGGCACCGGCAGCGCTTGCGACGGCAACACGGAAACCCGCCAGCGGGTGACAGAGGCCGTCGGCTGCCCGAAATCGACGGCTTCGGTCTGGCGGCGCCAGCGGCGGATGGCGATGCCTATCGCGCCGGAGCCTTCCGATGCCAGTTGCAACCGGCGCGAGGCAGTCATGGACAGGCGCGCCACTTCCGCGACCACAGCTCCAAGCCCGACATGCCGCAGACCTTCCTCGAAGCAGGCGAGCAAGGATTTGTCGTCACCGGCTTCGACATAAACCACCCGGTCGGGATGCAGTCCGACCTGGGCGATTGCCGGCGCAAACAGATCCTGGCGCGTCACGCACCACAGCACCTTGCCTTGGGTCCTCGCTGCAATCCCGGCTGCAAAAAGCGACGCTGCGGCGCCATCGATCGCTCCATTGCCGCCGCCGGCAACTTCATGAAGTGCGCCAAGCGCCACACCCCCGCCTGGCAGATGACTGTCGATAGAGGAGATACCGAATGGGAGCACCGCTCTTTCGCGCGCATTACCGCCTTCGAGACGCGAAATGCGATTTCGAAGATCGGATATGGCAGCGTTTGGCGCCGATGCACTCATTTGTCCCCTGAACGCGAAATGCTAATGATATGTTCCTCATTTGTTCTCTTCCTAATGAAGAGTCAATGGCGTGGTGAGGTGGCGCTGCGGAAGAAATGTTTGTCGCGACCGCCCCCGGGACACCGGCAGAACCGTTTGCCAACAGACGAGGCGTCGAAGGCCACCTGTCCTGTTGGATGTTCGCGCCGGCGGCCGACGGCGCCCAAAAACGGCGTATACCGCAGTCCTGCGCGCGACAATGTCCGCAATTGCGGACATTGTCGCGCGCGGGATGGAGGAAATTCGCGCCGCCGCGGGCGGTTAACAGGACAGCCGTAGGAGCGTCAGCATAGCGCCGGCCGCAGGACGGGACGCGGGACCGACTGTCCCCGTCGGAGGGGTCCGCGTGTAGACCATCAGGAGTCTATTGACACCTTTGTTCTTATTTTGTTCACTACAGGGAGGATCGATACAGGAGGCGAACCATGGAACTTCGCTTGAACATTGAAGGGGCAACGCCCGAGGAACTGGCACGCGGGGTCGCGGCAGCCGAAGCAGTCTTCGCACGCGCCGGCATTACGGCTTTGCAAGGCGCGGAAGGTTTATTCGCGTTGGAAGGGTGGGATATCAAAGGCTTTCCGGAAGACGACCAGCCAACCGAGAACGAGGGCCAGGCTGCTTCGGCCTGGGAAGAAGCCGACGAGGCTGCGACAATTGCATGTTGTGCGGGCTGGCCGCAGGACAAAGTCCCGCACCATCAGGTCATGGAACTGATCGACGTTCCCCGCACGAGATTGCGAGCCGAGGCGCTTTCGGACACGTGGCCGGCGCGCAAGCAGCTCTATCCTGACGTCGTCAAACGGCTTGAGGTTACAGCCGGTCCGGACCGCCAGATCGATTTCGATATTGCCTTCGTTCTTGGTTGGGTGCCCGAGCGGCCGACGCAGGATCGGGTTGAGCCGCTTTCGGAAGATGGCGACCCTATCCCCTTCTTCACCAGCGACCTCGCCCAGGTTGAAGAAATGGCTCGCAAGGCGCTCAAGGGCTGGACGATCGAGATTGACCGGGATCCCTATGATGCCCACGTTTTTGATCCTGCAGCCAGCGAAGACGATGAAGAATTGCGCATGGCGGCATGGCGCGATTTCGACGGCTCCCTGCTTATGGAGAAGCCACCTGCAAATGCTGCAATTGCACTGACCCTGGCGATGATGCGCGGCCAGTCGATGCATTTCGAATAGACGGGTTACACGGCCATCGTCGATCGATCGTGCTTGGCCACTCCAAGTCGCACGCCGGATGGCCAAAAGCCCGACAAGCCCACACCGCATCCGAGGAGAGAACCATGTCAGAAAAACCACCCTATATGCCGACCGGCATTGGAATAGGCATGATGAGCGACGACTTAGCCAAGGTCGGCGTTCTGATATTCGAAACGGCGCAAGGGAACTTCGACTTCGCGGTCAATCTGCAGGCAGTCGATGTCCTCACCAAGGCAATCAATAAGATCGAGATGCATCTCCGCTCCGGCCGGACGCACTGAGTGTACGATGTGCCAGGTCAGAAAAAGCCGAAGCCAGGAGCTTCGGTAGATCACGCAGGGACGAGGCGTATCGTGGCGGGCGTCGCGAATCCGTTGTCAGTCGCCGAATGGCTCGGCTGGAGGAAACGCTCGGAAGCCAGTGCTCTCGCGCACAACTCGCGGCGCCGGGTTGACGGACTGCCGCTGCGATCGATCACGACTTGCTCACGCTGCATGCCGGCGGTAGTAAAAGACGCGCCCAATGGTGGGCCCGGCGATGTAGCGCTCTCCGCTAACATCGTTCCCGGATTTGGGAGGGCCGGCTAAGTCTTGGTCAACCAATTTCGACAGGACAGCCGTCAATCTGGATTGCCAGTTTGCCGTCCAACGCGACCGAAGTTCTTCGCCCGCTGGTTCGCGCCGGATCATCCCTCCGTCTCCTTCTGCGATGATCGCGACGCGTGGCGTGCGTCACCGCTCTTGCCCTCGACCCTGCCGTTATCCTGGCCAGCGAGCCCACACCTAGCTGCCGCCGCTTAGCGATCGCTCAAACCAGGTTGTCGTGTTGCCGTCGGGGTGCGTTACCCTGATCCATCCGCCAATGTCAGGCTCTTCGGCGTACGGGATGGTTACCGGTCCCCACATCTTCGCGGCTTCCACAACATTTTCGGCCTGAATCTCGGCACGTTCCACGACTCTGCCGTCGCGTATCAGCTCGACGGTGAAACTCTGCATAGGTCGCCTCCTGCCGCCACGACGATACCCCTATCGCTACCCGAGATGAAAAATCATGGCTGTTTCCCGCCAGAAGGAATCGCTTGCCAAGGTGCTGATGCAGGAAGGCGGCAATGTGCAGAATAGGGGCGCTTCGGCATTTTAAGGTTGGCCAGCCACCCACAGATAAAGAGGGAGACGCTTAGCGAGCAATCTCGAACGCGGCCTCCTTCGACTCGGAGAAAAGTATGCACCATCAAAGCCTGGGATCAAACACCTAGCCTGTCGAAAGCTGGCGGCCTTTTTAGCATCAGCTTGACGAGTTAATTGCCCCAAACCAGTTCGGTGTGTGAAAAAGCGAGGAGCAGCTATGAAAAAAGCCTATGAAAAGCCGGTCCTGACGAAGCAGGGAATTCTTTCCTCAATCACGGCGCAAGTCATCGAGTCGGGTCTTTCTGCGACTGAGCAGGTCTTTTGACCACTGGAATCCCGCTGGCACCGGCTGGCGGGTTTTTCGTCTTTCAGGCGTGGATTAGGTCCTAACCGACAAAAGGTGCTACATGGGCAATGAAAAATGCCCGCCCAGCGTACGTTGTCTACGCACCACCGCTGATCGGCCTTCCGTTCCTGGCTGTGATACTGGCTCCGGATGGGACGACCGTCGCAATGCCCTTTGACACCGCAGATGAAGCGGCCGCCCACAACAAGGTGATGGCGGTTACAGACCAATCCGGTGCGATACGGCAATAAACGCAAATGATAAACCAGGACAATAGGAGAACCCGTCCGTGAAACTGCTACGCACCGCACCGATTGTCATTCTTGCCTTTGCTTTGGCCCTTACGGCTTGCGCCAACACCGTCCGCGGCGTCGGCAGGGACGTCAAATCGACGGCCAACGCAGTCGACGACACGGTCAACAAACCCTGATGCAGAGGACCGTCACGGTTATCGAGAAGACGACAGGCCGCGTGATCGGAGCACTGTCGATCGATATTGCCCTGCAGGATCACGAAGCCTCCGATGATCAGTATCTCACCAAGGCCTTCGAAACCGCTATGGACAGCGGCCTTATTAGTGATGCCGACAAGCATGCGGTTGAATTCCGGCTTGAATAACGTCGACGTTGCGACGGCTTTCTGTCGCGCATCAGGCATTGTGGTTGCATCGTTTTGCACCTCAGCCATCCAGCAGGGGTGTACCCACCGTTTAGTCCAACTATCCCTAGGCACGGCCCGCCGCTGCTATGAATGGGGCGGCGGGTTTTGACGCGTGAAGCAGCCGCCGCTCCTCATAGCCACTCAGCAGAGCAAGTCGGCGTTTTGGTAGGCGAACACTCTTCCGTTGCTCTCGTCGGTCACCTCAAGAAAGTCGTTTTCGGATCGGGGGAGCGTCACGCGCCTTTTCGTTGCCTGTTCGGCTGCACAATAGGACGTCGGAGCCTCTGCACGATATTCCCCGCTATCACCTGGCCCGCAGGGATATTCTCGGATTTGATACGACACGGTCAGCCCCAGGGTCCGAATCATGCATTAGCGATATCTAAGGTTTCCCTTTTGGCGAGGCGGGGTGTACTTTAGTACCGCTGGGTGATCCTAGCGACCTACACTGCCCGCTGCCGAGAGGTGGCGGGCCTTTTTGTTTATGTGTGGAACGCCGAAATCCAATGAGAGTTGGAATGCCGTCACCGTCCCTTCCGTGGAGGCGATGATGGCCATGGACGTACAGCCGTGGTCGGCCCGCTCGCTGCTTCCTCAGTGGGCGGGCCATCTCGCGGGTCGCTCACCGGAACAGCTGGTGCACCATGCCGTCGACCTCAATACACAAATTCGAATACGATCCGGAAACCAGGGTTCTCTCAGTGTGGTTTGTAGCGAGTGGCAGGCAGTACGACTTTCTGGACGTACCGCTTGAGACCTTCACCGCGTTCAAAGCCGCCTTCGCCAAGGGCCGCTATTTCAACGACCACGTTCGCAATCGGTATCCATTCCGGCTCGTGACATAGGGCTCCAGTTCCAACGGCTCGTGTTGGGGCTGATCGTGCCAAGCGACCTGGCGGAAGTCACGCATGTCGAGCCGCTGGCCGCATACCGGGCAAATCATGAAATTCTCTTGATCGTCGGCAGGCTCGCCGTCGTGCTGCTCGCCAAGGATCGGCGGGCCAAGGTCGGATAGTTTCGTCATAGCTATCAAACATTCAAATCGTCTAAAATGTTCCGGAACCATTTTAGCGATCGCTAATTGAATCGCACTATGCGAGTCAGCGCATGCCTCTGAAGTTCATCAAGCCCATGGAACCCGAGCTGGTCGACACGCCACCGCAGGGCGACGAATGGCTTCATGAGATCAAATTTGACGGGTATCGCACTCAGATTATCAAGGATGAAAACGGGATCCGGCTGTTCACCAAGAACGGATACGATTGGACCGGCCGCTATATCGAACTTGCCGGAGAGGCGGAGGCGATCGAGGCGGAAAGTTTCATCATTGATGGCGAAACAATCACGGTCAACGAGGCCGGCCTGTCCGACTTCCACGCCCTGCAATCAGCCGTCACCCGCCGTAAGCCGTCGCGCGACCTGTATTTGGTGGCGTTCGACCTCCTGCACCTGAACGGGCATGATTTGCGCAACATGCCGGTGGAAGACCGCCGCGAAATCCTGCGGGCACTGATTCCAGCCGTCGGCCGCATTCAGGTCAGCAAGGCCATGCCTGGCACAGGCGACGCGGTTTATCACCTGGTCGACAAGGCGGGGCTCGAGGGCATGGTCTCGAAGCGAAAGGACAGCATCTACCGCAGCGGGCCGACGATGAACTGGCGCAAGATCAAGTGCTATGCCGAAAAGGAAATGGACATCATTGGCGTGCAGCGCGAGGCCGGAAAGCCCGCAATGGTGCTCATGGCCGACAAGGGCCAATATGCCGGCGGCGCGTTCGTTGCCTTTAAAGCCGACAAGCGTCGGCGACTATGGGATCGTGTTCAAGGGAAGGTCGGGGGACCAGTTCCGATCGGTCTAAAGAAGGAAAAGGCCGAATGGCTGAAGCCTGGTCTCGTCGGCCGCGTCAGGTTCCTGAAGGGCGAGGAAAGGCTACGCCATGCGAAGCTGCTCGATTATCGAGAGGAGGAATGACTAACGCTTGCGACGAGGGCTCCCCCTGCGGAACAGAACCGTGTGCCTGGCGTTGTGCGGAACATCGGCACGTCTAGGAGAAACGGCATGGTGGCGCCACGCGCGGTCTGGAAGGGATTTCTGAGGGTTGGTTCCGTGTCATGCGGGGTGAAGATAGTTGGTGCCACAAGCGAGGCATCCAAGATCCACTTCAAGATTTTGAACCGCAAAGACGGTTTACCCGTCAAGAGCGCTTATGTCGATGAAGAGACCGGCGATGTTGTCGAAGCAGAGGATCAGATTAAAGGCTATGAAGCGGACAAGGACGATTTCATCCACGTCGAGCCGGACGAGATCAAGAAACTGAAACTGACGTCGCAGCATACACTTGACGTCGATTCCTTCGTTCCGGTTGCCGAGATCGACACACGTTATCTGGAAAAACCATACTACTTGATCCCGGCAGATGGCGCCTCCCTGGAGGCCTTTGCCGTCCTGCGCGATGCGATGGCCAAAAAGCGCGTCGCGGCACGCTCCTGCGTCGTACTCTATCAGCGCGGGCGCGAAGTGTTGATACAGCCCCTTGGAAAAGGGATGTTGCTGACCGAGCTACGGACCCACGATGAGATGACGTCGGAAGAGACCGTCTTCGACGATGTAAAAAGCCCAAAATACGATTCGGATCTGCTCGAAATCGCGGGGCTCCTTATCGACAAGAAGGTGACGAAGTTCGATCCTTCGAAATTCGAGGACACCTACGAGGATGCGTTAATTGCCATGATTGACGCCAAACGCAAGGGCAAAAAACCCCCGAAACCGGCGCCGAAACCCAGGGAGAACGTGGTCGACTTGGCCTCAGTTCTTCGAAAGAGCCTCGCCAAGGAAGGCATCGGCCAAGATCGGCCAAAGGCCAAGAGCCGCAAATCGGCATAGTTAAAGAGAGCAATCACCAGCAAGTCCAGTGCTTTTGGCACGCTCGCGTCATGGCTTCCGCCAAATTTCACCGGCTCGTCGCACGGCAATTCCTCCTTCAATGAGGTCGAGACGCCCCGACCGGACAGCGCGCTTATCGGTCAGGCGATACCGAAGCCTAGGGACCGCCGGTTCAAACATACTGCTCATCAGCTTCACAACTCTGGTGCGCTCCGGTAGTCGGCCAGCCCAACAGCAGAGATCGCGACGCCGTCTGGCCTGTCAGTCAAGAGTTTGCCACAGCAACGAAAAGCGATTGTCCCTGCCGAGCGATACGGAACAGTATTGGCTTTTTCTGCTGACGGGATTTCGCCCATTCCTCGCGGACGTCGGACGGCTGGGTCATGTTTCGGTTGTTGGCCGACACGATAACGTCGCCTGGCCGGATGCCGCTTTCGGCTGCAAGACTGTTCGGAGCGACATCCTGGACGAACACGCCCATGGTGTCGGCTTGCAGGCCGAGTTGCTGGCGCGCTTCGTCCGGAATGGCGCTCAGCGATAGGCCAAGGCGCTGGTCCTCAGTCCCCAGGCTTGGAATGGCACCGGTCTGTTCCTCCTGATCCCTGCGTTGATCGACAGTCAGCGACAATTCCTGGTTTGTGCCGCCCCGGTTCGTTGTCACGGTCACTTTCGATCCCGGCTTTTGGCTTGCTGCCGCCAGCGTCAGGTCATGGACGCCTTGGATGTCCTTGCCGTTGAACCGGGTGATCACGTCGCCGGACTGGATTCCCGCTTTCTGCGCCGGGCTGCCAGCCTCGACCGAGGCAACCAGCGCTCCCTTGGCGCCCGGTATTCCGAGCGCCTCGGCAATGGAGGGCGTGACCTCCTGAAGACGCACGCCGATGAAGCCGCGCTCGATGCGGCCAGTGCTGATCAGTTGGTTGACGATAGTCCGAGCTGTGCGCGATGGCACCGCGAACCCAATGCCTATGCTGCCGCCTGACGGCGACACGATTGCCGTGTTGACGCCGATGACTTCGCCGCGCGCGTTGAACAAAGGGCCTCCCGAGTTACCTCTGTTGATCGAGGCGTCTGTCTGCAGGAAGTCGTCGTATGGACCGGCCTGGATATCGCGAGAGCGCGCAGAAAGGACGCCGACGGTGACGGTGCCCCCGAGGCCGAAGGGACTGCCGATGGCGATGGTCCAGGCCCCTGGTTGCATTGCGTCCGAATCCCCCCAGGCCGTCGCCGTCATGTTGGGCCGAGGATCGACTTTCAATACCGCGATGTCAGTTGCCGGATCGCGGCCCACCACCCGCGCAGGCGCCGTCTCCTTGTCGGAGAACACGACATGAATCTCAGTTGCGTCGGCGACGACATGGTTATTGGTGACGATGTAGCCTTCGGGACTGATCACAAAGCCGGAGCCGAGTGCTTCCCGCACCTGGGGCTGGATACGCCCTCCCCCGTCGAAGGGATTGAGAAAGTCGTTGAGCGTCGTTTGATCCTGGATGATCTGCCTGGTCGTGATTGCGACAACCGCTGGCAGCTTCTGACGCACGATTGCGCTGAAATCGTTCGGAATTTCCTGTGCGGTGGCCGGAGCAAGGCCGCCACTCGAGAGCATCAGGGCTCCTGTGATCAAGCCAATGGACAAGTTCCTAGAGAGGTAAGACATGACTGGTTCTCCTGCCGGATTCGGCCTTCGAGTTCGCCAAACGTCAGAACTGAGATTCTCGCCGATTGTTTCACCGGCCCGATAAAATGGTTCTGAGGCGTTGACGACGGGAATGTGACCCGTGCCGAGCCATTGAAACTTGCTTGAGACGTTCCAAAATTTCGTCTGGCGGGAATCGCCAGAGCCGCCACACTCAAACACGCAGGAGATTTTCGGAAGCGGAGAACCATCAATGGAAGCAGCCATTTCGACCCATTTTGCATCGATTGAACCCGTGGCCCCTGATGTTTTTCTGGATCGCTTGCTGCATCCGGCACGGCATTTCAAACATCCCCACGACGTTTTGGCCGACGTTGCCTTGGACGTTCAGGAGAAGCGGGCCATCCTTTCGTCATGGGCGTCGGATGCCTGCGCGGTAGAATCCGTGCCAGCGCTTCGCATGCTGCCCGGGGCGGGTGAACCGGTCAGCTTCGACGCGATCATGGATGCGTTGCAACAATTGGATCAATCGGACGAGCTTACCGGTCCTGACGGCAGTGACAGCGCGGTAGTGGCCGCGTTCGTACCATTCGTCGATCGGATTTAAGCGCGACGTAATTGTTCTTGGACCATGGGCCCGTCGGCGAGTGACCCCGCCGGCGGGTGGCATGGGTGCGTTCGCCCAGATTGCCGCTGAAAATTTTCCTATTCTTCCTCTTGAAGGTGCAAGTCGCGATTCTAAATTGATGGTCGCCGGTCGCCCAATGGGGCCGGCAAGACCAGGAGGCGGCAAGGCTCTTGGCGCCTCCTATGATCCATGTTGCTCAAAGGAGGATGTGGTTATGAACGTCGATTTTACCCCCCTGTACCGGTCCAGCATCGGCTTCGACCGCATGGTCGACATGCTTGAAAGTGCGAGCCGTGTGGCCTCGTTCGACAACTGGCCGCCCTACGATATCGCCAAGGTCGGTGATGATGAGTATCGCATCACCATGGCGGTCGCCGGTTTCTCGCAGGACCAGCTGACCATCACTCACCAGCCCAACATGCTGGTTGTGAGCGGGTCGCAATCCGGCCATGAGAACGGCCAGTATCTCTACCGCGGCATTAACGGGCGCGCTTTCGAGCGTCGGTTCGAACTGGCCGACCACGTGAAGGCCGCTGGAGCCAGCCTTGAGGACGGGCTGCTGAGCATCGATCTCAAGCGCGTGGTTCCCGAGGAGATGAAACCGCGCAAGATCGAAATCTCCAGCGGGGCTCCCATGCCGAAGATTGAGGCGCCCAAGGTAGAGGCCGGCAAGCTGGCCGCCTGAGCAATCCACCATGAAGACTTCCGCTTGAGCCGGGCGTCCCGCCCGGCTCAGAGACCTACGAAAGGAGAAAGACAATGAGCGTACGTGACTTGATCCCATGGGGCCGGGGCAACGGAAACTCGGCGCCCAGTCTCTTCCCTGATGGAGATCGAGACCCCTTCGTCTCCCTCCACCGGGAGGTAAACCGGTTGTTCGATGACGCCTTCCGCAGCTTTGGCACCAGATCACCGGCCTTCGGTCCCTCTTTCGCCGCCAGTTGGCCGAGTGTCGAAATCTCCGACACGGACAAGGAAGTCCGTGTGACCGCGGAAATCCCTGGCCTGGACGAGAACGACATAGAAGTCCTGCTGGAAGATGGGGCGCTCAAGCTTAAAGGCGAGAAGCGTTCCGAGACCGAGGACAAGGACCGGCAGTTCTCCGAGCGCTTCTACGGTCGCTTCGAGCGCCTCATTCCGCTCGGCTACGAGGTCCAGGAAGACAAGGTCAACGCCGCCTTCAAGAACGGCGTGCTGACCGTGACCTTGCCCAAGACCGAGCGGGCGCAGGCGAAGGCCAAACGGATCGCGATCAACGGCAAGAACTAACGCATGGCAGTATGGGTGGCGGCCCTTACGGCCGCTGCCCGTACGACCCTTCATAATCGGGAGGGAAAGGCAATGGAGACAGTTCATAGCAGTGACATCAGAAACCCAACCAGAACCTCCGTCCGGCCGGACAATGACAATCGGCCTCGTCTCGATGAGCCGGCTTTGTCAATGGGGCGATCACTGTTTCCGGACGGCGCGACGGCGCGGATCTACCAGCCATGCCGCTCGGCCATGACCTCCGCAAAGCCCCGGAAGGACTGGCGATTGGTCTTCGAACCTCGCACAGCCCCGTTCATCGAGCCGCTGATGGGCTATACGGGCGGCCGGGACACCCTGACCCAGGTTGAACTGAACTTTCCGACGCTGGAAGCGGCGATCCGTTATGCCGAGCGTCAAGGCCTCAACTACGTGTTGCAGGCGGCACCTCCTGCTTCCCAGGCCAAGGTCAGGAGTCAGCATGTATTGGAGGAGAAACAGGCCTTTTCCGACGTGGTTTGGCAGCGGCTGCAATTGGCTTGGCTTCAGGCAAGCCGTGGTTATGGCGCGGGTGCACAGGCAGCGCACATACAGACGGTGCTTTCCGACCCCGAGACATTCTACACCTCTCCGATGGAGGTAGTGGATGATCCGGTGCTTTCACCCGACGAGAAACGCGCTCTGCTCAAGAACTGGGCCTGGAACGAGTACCTGATCGACCTGGCCACCGCCGAAGGCATGCCGGAAAATGCACGCCCGACGCGATTGGACGAGGTCGAACTCGCTTTGCTGGCCTTGGAAGCCCGAAACCGGGGCTTCCAGACTCGGACCAGCCCGGTGCACTCCCGGATGGCCGCATGATTGGAGGACCCACTGATCGTCTTCGACGCCCCACGGACCATCCCGAACCCCTTCGTGCTGAGTGCGGCAGCAGGGCGGCCCGCGCGCATTAGCGCGCGCCGCAGAGCCCGGCTTCCGGCCAGCCCGAAGAGCCGGCCGCATCTCGCATTGAGTGAGATTGCCCGCAATGCTTTCGAACTCAGGAGATCGAACCCTTCCTCCTGACTGGATCGATCTCGCCGAGGGACTGCGTCCGTAGCAAATCCGTGCAGCCTGATCATAGCCGCTGGCGGGTCCGGATTTTCCGGGCCCGCTCTTTTCTTCGCGAGACCGCAATCGATGCTGCCCCGGTTTGGCGACCTATATCCCCCACCTGTGTGGAGTGACCGCAATGGAAATGAATAACCGAAAACATAGTCCAACATTAGTAGTGGAAGCGCCTTTGGCTGCGCTGATGCTGCTCTTCCAGTACATCTACACTGCTACGCAGCACGTGACGCGAACTTCCCATAGCCGGTTCGAGGCCCTGCTACGCGACGGCAAGATCGCTGACGTGCAGGTGGTGGCTCGAAGCCCTGCGGACTGAACCACACCGCGCCGCCAGCGGGATGAGGTGCCACGGCGATACGATTGCCAAGAGGCTGCTGCGCTCGGCCGGCCACTTCTCTCTTGAACTGAAAAGTGGCATTTCCAATATCCTCTCTGTGCCGAGAAGACGTCACGCAGACCGACATATTTTGCCGAGGAATCATCCTGCGTCACCCGAAGAGGCACAAGCGTCGCTTTAGGGATTGAAGGGAGGTCACGATGGAAAGCGCTACGTTCAAACAGCCGATTTTCGTCCGAGATGACAGTTTCGTCATCAAAAAGATCGGTTGCGTCATGGATGCCATAGAATTTCTGGAAGAATGGCCGGTCGAAAGGCGCGGCCTTCTCCACGGAGCGGCCTGTGATACGTGCTACTCGGCGTATGATGGTCGCAGGTCGGTCGAGGCCGCGCACAAGACGTTTGCGACCTGGGCACGCAGGGTGGGGGTGATCGAAGACATTCCCGTGGCGCCGCCTTGGATGACAGGGCCGAAGATTAGCGGTGCAGACGAACTTATAGAAAGTGACCGTTAAAACTCTCTGCGGCGGCAATCATACCGCCGCAGCAAATTACGCTGCATGGCTGGCGCTACGAACAGGATGCTCCCATCTGCTGCCGACCAGACATTCGGATTGGCCTGTATCGGTCGAGGGGGCGTCAATTTCGTTCCGGAGGTAGTCGCCGATGAGCGCGATATAAACCAAGGGCAGCGGTGCGAGCTGGGACAAAAGCCCGTCGCCCTATCTCGTCTGCGTTCCGGCTGCAAGCAGTGCGGGTCGATGTCGGCCCCCTCACGACGTCGCCTTCAGCGCGCGGATCACTGCGGCCACCGTCTTGGCATCAGCGCCCCGGCCGACGCGCATCGCGATGCCGTCGATCTCAAGCTCGATCATGCCGGCATCTCGGATGGCTTTCCGTTTCCGCTGCTTCGGTGAATGCCTGGCCCAGGCTCCGCCGTTGCCACAACCGCCGGCACGAAGGCAGGAGAACCTTGCTGCACCGAAGCGGCCTGTTTGCGCGCTTCGCGGCGCCAGGCGAAGACCTGCTGCGGCCTGGGGCCATACCGGACGGGCGGGCGACCTCGGAACGCCGAAGGTTGCCGCTCCGGGTCAAGCGTAAGGTCAAGTCCAGACACAAGCCGATCTCCAATCTCAATACACGATCGGCAACCTCACAGATCGCGACCACTCCCGAAAGGTGGTCCCGAAACACCGGTTGCATTCCAGCATGAAGGGTTTGTTGCTGATTTAGGTCTTGTTGCTGCCCTGGATGAAATAACGCCGCCCCGGGAGTGCGCCTATGCGTTCGAGGCGACGTTCCTTCAGTACGAAATCATGCACCAGGGCTGCCGCGGGAATAAGCCGAAGGCGGGTAACGATCGCCCTGCCGACCCAATCGTGCCAGGCAAACGCCAGGCCTGACATCTAGCTGGCCGCGCGCAGACGCCGAGAGCGAACAAAGGCCTTTAAGCCATTGGAATCCAACGCCTTCCCAAAAGCATAACCCTGCAGTATGTCGCAGCCCAACCCCTTGAGTACGCGGGCGTGCTCCATCGTCTCGACGCCTTCCGCTATGACCTCGATACCCAAGGACTTGCCGATTTCGATGATCGACGAGACAACCTGCCTTCGTTGCGGCGATTCGACGATTGGGATGACCAGTTGCCGATCTATCTTCAGTCGGCGTGGCTGTATCTTGAGTAGGCTGACAATGGAGGCATAGCCCGTACCAAAATCATCTATCTCTATATCAATGCCCAGTTGCTTGATTTGATCGACATTCCAGGTCACCAGATCATCGTTTTCGTCAAGGAAAATGGACTCAACAAGTTCGAACGAAACCGTTCCCTTCTTGATATTCAGTTCTCTCAAGCTCTTTATAAGTTCTTCATCTTGGAGGCGCCGCGCCGAAACGTTGACTGATACTCGCGGTATATGAAGGTTCGCGGCAGACCAGTCTTCAAAATCTGAAAGCGCATGGTTCAGTATGGTTCGATCGATCATAGAGACGACATTTAGTTCCTCTGCAATCCTGAGGAAGACATCCGGCGCTAGAATACCCTTGTTTGGGTGCCTCCATCGCGCAAGCGCCTCGACACCGACAATTTCGAGCGTTTTTGCGCTAAACTGGGGTTGGTAGAAAGCGATGAACTCATTGCGCTCGAGGCCACCGAGAACTTCATCGGCAATCCGCTTCGTGTCGACAATTTCGCTTTGCATCGCCTCAGTGAAGAATTCGTATCGATTGCGCCCGCGACTTTTCGCTCGGTAAAGCGCGATGTCGGCGTTCACCAGCAGGTGCTTGGCTTCGGTGTCTTTTCCGTTGTCGACCGCAATTCCCACGCTGACACCAAACCGGCATCGGTGACTGTGGTAGTAGACGGGTTCGCCCATCTGGCCGATGATGCGGTCAGCCAGCACCGCCAGTTGCTTGATATCGTCATGCACCGTGCACAGTACGACGAATTCGTCTCCTCCGATCCGAGCGACGAATCCCCCATCCTCGACCTTGGACCGGAGGACGGCAGATGCGTGTACCAACATCGCGTCACCTGCGGCATGGCCAAGCGTATCGTTGATGTGCTTGAACCGATCCAGGTCGATGTGAAGCAGGGCCGCATGGCCGCCGTCGCGCTTTGCGTTTGCTGCGTACTCCTCCAGCACCTGGTCGAGGTAACGGCGGTTGGGCAAACCAGTCAGCGAATCGTGAAACGCGATATGCTCTATATGTGCCCTGGCCGTCTCGAGTTCGGCGTTTTTCGACTCGGACAGCTGTTTTGCACGAACCAGATCGCTATTCAGCAAAACGTCGGCTGTCACATCCCATTCCGCACCAATCATTTTGAGCGTCTCGTTTGGGGCCTGGTATATGGCCGCCTTGGATCGGACATGACGAACCTCGCCATCCGGACGAACAATCCGGTATTCCGACGAATATGTTCCGCGGCTGGCCACAGCGCGGTCGAAATCTGCGTTGGCGCTAGCTAAATCCTGGGGGTGAATTGCCCCAGCCCAATCCAAGTAGCCGCGAGGCCCCCCATCGCTGGGTTTGCCGTATATTTCGTTGACGCGATCGTCCCACGACAGGTCATTGGTCGCGAGATCGTGTTCCCAAACGCCAATAGCCGACGCCTCCAGAGCGAGTTCGAGGCGTCTCGACAATCGACGCAGTTCCGCATAATTGCGCTGTCTCTCGCCAATCAGACGACCTGTGACCAAGAATGGGATCACAACCAGCGCCCCGGCCGCGGCCATGATCGCGCGCAAGAGCCACGCGTTGCCAGGTGTCGAAGGCCAGCCGTTTTTGGGGATGGCCGCTATTTGCCAGGAACCTGACGGGAGCAGAACTTCGGCCGTTACTGGATTGCTTCGGGGGACGCCCAGATCGCCGAAGAATTGATCTCCGCTCGGGCCGAGGGCGTCTTTACCGATGAGCGCAACGTCAATCCCGAGATCATCGTCAAACAGGCCGCTCGCCTTGTAAAGGCGCTGCACGTCAACAACGGCGGAAATGATGCCCCAGAATCTTTCAGTATTGCCCGCGCTCGGCACAAAAACTGGAAAACGGCCGATGAAGCCTTGGCCGCCCTGCTTCAGATCAACCGGGCCGGCAAGAATCAATTTGCGCTCGTCTCGCGCCCGCAGCGCGGCGTTACGCTGCCGATCGTCCTTACGGTAATCGAGGCCCACGGCTTTCTCGTTGCCTTTTAGCGGGTACATCAAGGAAACGACCAGATCGGGTGCGCCGGCAATGTTGTTCAATTGCGAGCTCTCGCCAAACAGATTACCCGCGAGCGAGGCGAAGCGTTGCTGTCCCATGTAGGGTTCAGTCACGACCGTCGCGACCAGCCCATGCACAAGTTGAAGGTTTCCGTTGATATTCCCTTCCAGCTTGGCTCGGATCAGATTGACCTTGGCTAGGACATCCGCGCGGACGGCTTGGTCCGAAACGATTTTGTTCTGGTGCTCCGCATACGCCGCGCTGATGGCAATAACCAAAACCGCCACTGCCGCCGGAATATTTGCCGACGAAAACACGGCATCCTTTATGCCGCCTAACCTAGCGCCGGAAAGAGCCAATAGGGTGAAAACCCCCTTGTGTTATTCAGGTTCTCGGATCGACCTGCCCATGGGACATTAGCTTTCATTAATTAATTTTGAACTTCACAGTCCTGAAAACTTTGCACTGTCCGACCGCTGAGGTCGTTCTGGCGCGCCGCCGGAGCGGTTGGAACCAGCCGCCGCTCAATGAGGCAACGTATCGGCTGGGGACGATTCCGGGGTTGTGGCAATCGTGCTCGGCGATGACAATGCAAAACCGAATTAATAGTAGAACTAGTGGCCCTCAATCGCTTTGGGAGCAACAAGGTATGGTATCTTGCCGACGCTTCGCTTCGTCGCGCCAATGGAATAGGCCATTGGGATCTTGGGCGAGGTGTTTGGCAAGCCGTACATATCCTTGCCTGCCCTCATTGCAAATGAAAAGTGCTGCCACGAAACCATGTCATGCTCATTCAGAAAATCGAGCGTCAGCCCCGCTGAAATCAGCGCGTTCACCACATCGCTGATCGGATGGATCCACTCATAATACCGAGGATGCTTCAAAACGCGGTCGTCGCCGGTATAGGTCCGTTCCTCGTTCCATGCGAGCGGTCGAGCTATAGGCGTTCGCCAATCGTGCTTAAACTCCAGCGCCGCGGCCTTACGATCACACTGAAACATCAACGGATGGCCCTCGGCCATATAGAGCCGGCCGCCTGGGCTCAGGAGATCGGCAACGACCCGCGCCCAGCGGAACACATCGTCCAGCCAATTTACCGAACCCCAGGTAACATAAGCAATGTCGAAGGTCCGGCCGAGCGCTTCGACTGCCTCGAATAGTGGCGCTTCCACGAAGCGCACGTCAGTGCCTGCCTTCGCCGCGAAATCGCGCGCAGCTGCGATCGCGGTCGGTGAAAAGTCGAGGCCGGTCACGCTGCCCGCGCCGAGATTCTTCAAGCTGATCGTGTCGAGCCCGATATGACATTGCAAGTGGACGATATCCTTGCCGACAATATCACCCACCTCGCCCGTTTCCAATTCATAGAGATTGGATCCGCCTGCCAGCACATTTTCAATCTGGTAGCTGCCGGTCGTATCGGTCGAATGCAGTTCAGCCCGATCATCCCAATTTAGGCGATTTGCTCCAAGAAACGGTTCCAAATTCCCCCCTATTTCCAGCGGCGACTGACGCTTAGTTAACAAGTCGTTAATATACCTTTGCGCAGAAAGAGTCGCGCGTCAATGTGGGCCAACGGGTGGGTGG
>NZ_RZRT01000295.1:0-307 GCF_003998295.1 Mesorhizobium sp. M7A.F.Ca.US.011.01.1.1 | reverse complement strand
CATCGCAGCTCGCTCAGCGTCAAAGAAGAAGGCTATCATCGCCGTCGCAAGGAAGCTCCTCGTCGTCCTAAACGCCATCATCCGTGATAAAAAAGCTTTCGCATGAACACAGTTGCCATGCCGTTACCTTGATCGAAGGGCGCAGCGGAGCAGAATCTTGCACCGTTGCAACGCCTCAATGTCACGGCATGGCAACTGTGTTCATGCGAAAGCTTTTTTATCACGGATGATGGCGTTTAGGACGACGAGGAGCTTCCTTGCGACGGCGATGATAGCCTTCTTCTTTGACGCTGAGCGAGCTGCGATG
>NZ_RZRT01000294.1:0-356 GCF_003998295.1 Mesorhizobium sp. M7A.F.Ca.US.011.01.1.1 | reverse complement strand
CTCATAGCGAAACGTGCCCTGCTCCGGTGTGGCAGTGTGCGCCCGAGTGAGATGTTCTGGCCTCAACCCGAGCAGCACCTGCTGTCCGTCTGCGACGCCCTTCAGCCCCCTGCCCGGCGCTAAGGGCCGCTTGATGGCGGCCTCCATGATACCCGAGCGTGCTATCCCAGCGCTCACCAGCAGAGCACTGCCGACAATGACCACGATATCGTCGCTGAACCCGCTGAATGCTTCGTCAAAAGGCACAATGCCAACCGCGAGAGCTAGCAACAGTGCCGCAGCCGCGACCAGATCGTATCGATAGCGACCCCACACGAACGCTGCCATCATCACGAAGGTTACGGCAAATGACAAAA
>NZ_RZRT01000293.1:0-378 GCF_003998295.1 Mesorhizobium sp. M7A.F.Ca.US.011.01.1.1 | reverse complement strand
GGCTTTGGCTCCGCTTTTTTGTTGCCCGCATTCTCTCGCCCAAAGAAAAAGCCCGCCGGAACGACCGACGGGCTTTGACTGTTGTCTGGACGGTTTAGTTGAACTTGTACTTCGCACCGATACGGACGGTGTGGAACGAAGGCGTGGAGGTGAGGCTGTCATCCGGCGCCCCAATATCCGACGAAAAATCGTTCTTGGAGAACTGCGAATAGCGGTATTCGAGGCCGACGGTCACGTTGCTGGACATAGCCGTTTCCAGACCGCCACCAACTGAGAAGCCGCTGGAGTCCCAATCGAGGATATCACCGATGGGTGAGGACGCATTCAGATCGAAGTGCTGCCAGCTGTAGCCGCCGAGCACATAGGCCAGGGTTGATT
>NZ_RZRT01000292.1:0-380 GCF_003998295.1 Mesorhizobium sp. M7A.F.Ca.US.011.01.1.1 | reverse complement strand
GGATTGTAGTTCGGAAATGTATGGTCGAGCTCGACATCGAGCGGGATCACCTCGCAGCCGATCCGCTCCAGCGCTTCAGGCGCGAAGGCGCCGGCAGTGCCGTTACCGCAGGCGGCGACCACCTTGAGCTTTCGTGATATGCGTTTCCCAGTGGTCAGGTCGTCCAGATAGGTTTTGCGGAAATCCGCAACGAAGTCATAGGAGCCGCCGCCGACAAGGTCGAAGTCGCCGGCAAGCACGATCGTCTTCAATGCGCTCATTTCTTCCGGACCGAAGGTCAGGGGACGCGCCGCCCCCATCTTGACGCCGCTCCAGCCGTTTTCGTTGTGCGAGGCGGTGACCATGGCGACGGACGGCGTGTCGAGCGCGAACTGGGCAAA
>NZ_RZRT01000291.1:0-380 GCF_003998295.1 Mesorhizobium sp. M7A.F.Ca.US.011.01.1.1 | reverse complement strand
GGCTGAAGCTGCCGCTCTTCAGGCTGATCTCCAGGCACGTGTCCGGCGCGAAACGATAAAAGACCTGCAGGACGAACGCATGGAGTGCGGCGACGATTGCGATGTCGACGTCACCGGCGAGTGCGTTGCGCAATGCCAGTGTCCGCTGCGCGGTCAGGTCGAAGACGAGCCGATCGGGCAGTGGCTTGATGCCATCGTCCTCGCCGTCGTCACTGGCGCTGTCGTTCACCGGCTTGCCGTTGACGACAACACCATCGCCATCGTCGTCGCCATTGGACCGGGTTCCGCCGTCGGAGCCCCCTTCCTCACCCTCATCGACGTCGCCGGTTTCGGTCTGCGGCTCGTCCTCGGACCGCACGAAGCCGGCGTCGACCTGGAGC
>NZ_RZRT01000290.1:0-381 GCF_003998295.1 Mesorhizobium sp. M7A.F.Ca.US.011.01.1.1 | reverse complement strand
ATCTCCTCCCAATCAAAATATTTCTCCAAAGCCATAATCCAGTTGAGCAGGTCCTCAGGGTTTAGGATCCCACCAAAATATGGCACCTCCATTTGAGAAATACCTATGTTTTATTTAATAAATAGGCCAACTGTTACTCCACATTGCATCTAGATGGCTTGCATTGCCCACCTTTTGACTCTATTTTGGCACTACTTTCTATCTTCCTTAATCTCCTCATCTCACTCCCAAGGTCGTTGACCTTATATCCTAGAGATCTGACCATCCAGGCTAGATCTCTAGATGCCATTTTGAGTTTACCTTTAGTCACCAATGTGGTCGAAACTAACTTCACTCTACTCAGTAATTTTATCCTTTCTCTGATACCAACTGACGTAGGAT
>NZ_RZRT01000289.1:0-383 GCF_003998295.1 Mesorhizobium sp. M7A.F.Ca.US.011.01.1.1 | reverse complement strand
GACCAGTTTCGGGCCTTCAAGACGCTCAGCGATCAGGGCCTCGATCCCGACGAGATCGGTGCCCGCTTTTTCGTGTCGCCGGCGACAGTGAGGCAGCGCCTGCGGCTGGCATCGGTGTCGCCGAAGTTGCTCGACCTCTACGAGAACGACGAAATCCGGCTCGAACAAATCATGGCGTTTTCGATCTCGGACGATCACGCGCGCCAGGAACAGGTCTGGGAGCGGATTGCCAGCTCGCACACGCAGGAACCCTACTACATCAGGCGCCTGCTGACCGAGACGACGGTGCGGGCCGATGATCGCCGGGCCGTCTATATCGGGGCCGAAGCCTATGAAGCAGCTGGCGGCGTCATCCTTCGCGACCTGTTCGAGCAGGATTCCGG
>NZ_RZRT01000288.1:0-330 GCF_003998295.1 Mesorhizobium sp. M7A.F.Ca.US.011.01.1.1 | reverse complement strand
GCGACGAGGTCGAAACGGTCGTCCGGGCGGGCGCCGACTGGATCCATCTCGACGTGATGGATGGCCATTTCGTGCCCAACATCACCTTCGGTCCGCCGGTGATCAAGGCGATCCGTGATCGAACGGACAAGATCTTCGATTGCCATCTGATGATCGCGCCAGCCGACGCCTATCTCGCCGCCTTCGCTGATGCCGGCTGCGACATCATCACGGTGCATGCCGAGGCCGGGCCGCATCTCGACCGTTCGCTGCAGGCAATCAGGAATCTCGGCAAGAAGGCCGGCGTGTCGCTGAACCCGTCGACACCGGAAAGCGTCATCGAATATGTGC
>NZ_RZRT01000287.1:0-388 GCF_003998295.1 Mesorhizobium sp. M7A.F.Ca.US.011.01.1.1 | reverse complement strand
TGCCAAGCGAACAGTCGAAACCGTCTGTGACGCCATCGGCCAAATCCTCGGCACCGTCACGTCAACCGAATGCCGAAATTACTTCACAGAGGCAGGCTATGCCCAACCTAAATTCATCCCGCTCTAGGGCGGAGCAAGGAGCGGAGCGACGCGCACAGACCCTAGGATCGATGCCGTGACCTAGGGGGGATGCTACGATGCAGAATTATCGCTCTGATAAAGGTCGCATATCCTCGACCCCTGCATTTGTCTCGAAAGTAACGGCATGGCAACTGTGTTCATGCGAAAGCTTTTTTATCACGGATGATGGCGTTTAGGACGACGAGGAGCTTCCTTGCGACGGCGATGATAGCCTTCTTCTTTGACGCTGAGCGAGCTGCGATGGCGC